>JAICXR010000062.1 GCA_025980355.1 Chloroflexota bacterium
GAAGCTGGTAACGGCATGCAGGAGGGCGAGTAGGGCCCGCAGACCGCTTGCTCGCAGCAAGACCAGGGAAAGCACAACGAGCGCGATCCCTCCTGTCGCCGCGCCGGCCAGCGCTCGCCATCGCCGTCGTAGAACAAGGACGAAAAGTAGGCAGCAGGCATACTGGGGCTTGATCAGCAGGAGCGCAAACCACACTCCCGCCTGGAATTCTTCGCCGCGTTCGATGCTGCGATATCCCTGGTAGAACAGCAGGAGCAAAAGCCCCATCGGCTGCCCCACGAAGAAGGACAAGGCGAGGGGGAAGAACGAGAGGAGGGTCCCGATGAGCAGCCATGCTGACGGTTGCTGGCGACTAACGATCCGGTGCAGGACGTAGAGGGCACAGCCGAGGTTTGCCAACGTCCAGAGCAATAAACTCGGCAGCGGCGGCAAGAACGCAAACGGGAGGACGACCAGGAAGAACACGGGCGGATAGGGCACGGGTGCCGCCTTCAGGAGATGGTCCCCTGGGAGGTAATAGCCGACTAGGGGTTGCAACTGCGCGCCGAGCAGGTGCATGTCGTAGGCGGCGCCGGGACCGATGGTGAGGAAGGCGCGCCCGGCGCCCCAGAAGAGGCCAAAATCGTACCCAACCCAATCGAAGAAGCCGTGGGCGAAATACACGAGCCCCAGCCAGAGGACGATCGTCAAGACGAGCCAGCCGGTCATCAGCCGGCGTGCGAGTGGGGGCGCCAAACTGTCCTCCGAAGGTTCCGCAGCGCTGCCTCGACGGTCTGTAGCGATTGCTCAGTACTATCCCGTGCGGCGGCATGCGCTTGGGACGAACCTCCTACCGCCGAGTGGCCATTCGGCCCATTGCCACGTTCCGGGCATCGGCGGAGGCTATCTCCGTAGCGTGGTGCGGGGGAGGGTTCGCTCAGTGGATGGCACGAGCACCTGGGCCGCCGACGCGCCTCGGCATGCGGTGGGCGGTGGCGATGGCGGGGGATGGTTGACGACCGTTCGCCGGCCCTTCCGCCTGCTTCGGCGGGGATGGCAGAGCGAGTGGCGATGGCTCGCTGCTGTGCAGCGCGTGACGATCGTCGTCACGGAGATACCGTTCGTCCTCGCCTCCGCGCGGGCCAGCGAGGGCCTGGTGTTCCGCGGCCTGTTCTGTTTGCCCTATGACGTGCCGCAGTATCTCGCGGCGATGCGCGAGGGCGCGGCGAGCCGTTCCTGGCTGATCCATGACCACCTGACGGGCGAGGCCTACCATGCCGTCCTCACGTAGGTGCCCTACCTCGCCCTCGGCAAGATGGCCGGCGTATCCCATTGGTCGATGCGGGCAGTGTTCCAGGCCGCCCAGACCCTGACGCGAGCGCTGACCCTGATTGTCATCTGCCTGTTCGCTGCGACGGTGCTCCCGACAATACGGCAACGCCGGCTTGCCCTGGTGCTCACGATCTGCGGCTCGGGCATGTTCCTTGGCGCGGCCAAATATGGCATTGCGATGTCGGCCACGGCATGGCCACCTTCGATGTCGCCGCCAAGCAGCGGGCCGCGGAGGCGTTCTATCAAGCCACCGAGGATGGGCAGGGCCGTGCGGCGTTTCTCTCGTCCAATCACATCCGCTATCTCTTTTACGGCCCGGAAGAGCGCCGGCTGGCGGGCCAGGATGTGTTCGCCGGCCTGGCCTTGTCCGTCGTCTACCAGACCCCTGCGGTGACGGTCTTTCAAGTAGGCGTCTGACGGCGCCAATCGGATGCCGCGCCGGGTCACTTCTTCTCAGCGGTGTCCGACGCAGCGCTCGGGGCGGAAGGTGGCGAGGCGGGGATCGCGTGCCTGTCCCAGCGCCTCCGCGGCGATGAGCTCGCCCAGCAATGGCCCGAGGGTCATGCCGCTGTGCGTCACGGCCAGGTAGAGGCCGGTGCAGCCGGGGGCAAAGCCGACGATCGGGTAGCCATCGGCCGGCAGGGCGCGGATTCCGATCCGCGCTTCCACGATGTCGGCGGCGGCCAGGTCGGGGAGGTAGGCGCTGGCGCGGCGCCAGAGCTCGCGGCAGGCCGGCAGTGCGGGGTCGCGCGGCGTGGAGGGAGTGACCATGGCGTCGGTGCTACCGTCCTGCAGCACGACCCGGCCGTCGCCTTCTGGCCGGAAATGGACGCCGGGCGCATATACCACGCTGCGCGGGCCGTGCCGGAGGGGCGTCGTCACCGCCAGCAAGCCGCAGGTCGGGGCCAAGGGCAAGCGCAGTCCGGCCAGCGCGGCGACCTGGTCGCTCCACCGCCCGGCGGCGATGACGACCACGTCGGCGGCCATCGCGGTCCCGGAGGCGAGTGCCACGCCGCTCACCCGATCGCCGCCACGCCGGATCGCCGTCACGCCGTCGCCCGGTAGCACCTGCGCGCCGAGCGCCCGCGCCGCGGCGACGAGCGTCCGCACCAGCAACGGGCCATCGGCCCAGCCCTCCTGAGGGAAGTGCGCGAAGGCCACCTCCGGGCACGCCGGCCACTGCACATGGGGCTCCAGGTCCTGGGCGCGCTGGTGGTCGATCAGGTTGGCGGCATAGCCGGCCGCCTGTAAGGCCGACACGTGCGCCGTCAGCGCTTCGGCGGCCGCCGCGCCGACCGCGCATGTCAGGTTGCCGGTGCGGTGCAGCCAGGGCGCTGCTCCCAGGTCCGCCGCCAGACGAGCGTGGGCGTCGATGCCGGCCACGTTCAGCGCGTGGTAGGCGGCGGGCGGCTTGTGGTTGGCGTTAAGCCAGGCGAAACTGTTGCCGGTCGTCCCCGTTCCCGGCGTATTCTGGTCGACCAGCGTCACCGCCGCGCCGGTCGCGGCGAGACGATAGGCGGCCGAAGCGCCCACGACGCCTGCCCCGATCACGACGGCGCGTTGCATTGGTGCACCCCCAATCCCTGGCTGAGATATGCTACCGGGCGACCAGGGGGATGGGAAGCCCGCTGGCCGCCTGCTATACTCGGCGCAATCGGCACCGGTGCCGCGGCGACACGAGCCGCGGTGAGGCCACGCAACCAGACAGGAGGGTACGGTGGCCGTTTACTATGGCGTCAACCGGCGTATCGACGTCCGGATCCCCATGCGCGACGGCGTCAACGTGTCCGCCGACATCTACCTCCCGGACACAGCCGGGCCCTTCCCGACGGTGCTCGTCCGCACGCCCTACGACAACAGCCGCCAGGCCACGGTCGGCAAGACCTTTGCCAGCAAGGGCTATGCCTTCGTCGCCGTCGACGTCCGGGGGCGCTACGACTCGCCGGGCGGCGAGTACTACCCGTATTTCGCCGAAGCGCAGGATGGCTACGACGTCCAGCAGTGGATCGGCCACCAGCCGTGGTCGACCGGCAAGATCGGCACGCGCGGCGCGTCGGACCTCGGCCTGACGCAGTGGATCGCCGCGCCAGAGCGGAGCGAGTTCCTGACCTGTATGGTCCCCCGGGTGATCTGCCCCGATCAGTACCGCCAGCTCTTCTGGCCGTTCGGCACGTTCCAGCTCTGGATGAGCTTCGCCTGGGCGCTCCAAAATTCAATCCACTCGCGGCAGCCCGGCCTCGAGCCGCACGAGTGGCGTGCGGCGCTGCGGACGCTGCCGCTGCGGAATATGGACGAGGCGATCGGTCAGCACCTGCCGCAATGGAAGGACTGGATCGATCATCCCCATTATGACGAGTACTGGGAGCCGCTGAACATCGAGCGGCGTCTCGGTGAGGTCGCCTGTCCGGCATACAACATGGGCGGCTGGTACGACCTGAACTCGCGCGAGACCTTCCTGAACTTCAATGCCCTCCGCCTCGACGGACGGACGCCGGAGGCGCGCCAGTCGAAGCTGGTCGTCGGCCCGTGGCCCCATGCCCTGAGCCAGTCGACGGTCAATGGGGATGTGGACTTCGGGCCCGACTCGAAGATCGACCTCGACGCGCTCGAACTGAAGTGGTTCGACTACTGGCTCAAGGGCATCGCCAACGGCATCGTCGACGAGCCCCCGCTGCACCTGTTCATCATGGGCGAGAACGTCTGGCGCGACGAGCAGGAATGGCCGCTCGCCCGGACCGACTGGCAGCAGTGGCACCTCCACTCCGGCGGGCGGGCGAACACCCTGCTCGGCAACGGCGAGCTTTCCCGCGCCGCCCCGGCAGACGAGCCGACCGACCACTTCGTTTACCATCCCGAATACCCGGTCCCGACGGTCGGCGGCTCGGTCTGCTGCGATGGCGCAGTCATTCCCTGGGCGGCGCAGGACCAGCGCGACCTGGAGATGCGCGCCGATGTGCTCTGTTACAGCACACCACCGTTGGCCGAGGATCTCGAGGTTACCGGTCCGATCACGCTGACACTGTACGCCGCGACGGACGGTCGCGATACCGACTGGACCGGCAAGCTGGTCGACGTCGGGACCGACGGCTACGCCATGATCCTCTGCCAGGGGATCATCCGCGCCCGGTCACGCGAGAGCGTTTCGCAGCCCACGTTGCTCGAGCCCGGCAAGGTCTACGCGTACACGATCGACGTCGGCGTGACCGGCAACCTCTTCAAACGGGGCCACCGGATCCGCCTGGAGGTCTCGTCGAGCAACTTTCCGCTCTACGATCGCAATCTCAACACCGGGAATCCGCTCGGCCAGGACGCCGAGATTCGGATGGCGCACCAGACGGTGTACCATTCGCGCGCGTATCCGTCGCACCTGCTGCTGCCGGTGGTGCCGCGCCCGTGAACGCGGGACGATGAGGCGAGAGGGCGCCACCAAGCCGCAACGACGTTCTCGTGAGGTGAGACCTCCCTGCGGGTGGGTGCGTGGCACCCGTTCGCCCCACGGCCGTCGATGGCGGACGCGAAGGCATGTCATGATATCATGAGCCGAAGGCGGCAGTGGCCGCGGCGACTTGGCGGTGGGAGGGCGAGAATAGGGCGATGGGCGCCGAGGCCGTCGAGACCCTCCCCAGTCCCTCCGGGGCGCCGACTCCCCTCTACTACCGGCTACGGGAGGCGCTGCGCGCCCGCATCGCCTCCGGCGAGTTGCCGGTCGGGCAACTGTTCCCGACCGAGCAGGAACTGAGCGAACGCTACGCCGTCAGCCGCACCACGGTCCGCGAAGCGATCCTCGGCCTCGTGCACGAGGGGCTGCTGGTGCGCAAGCAGGGCAAGGGGACCTTCGTCGCCGCCCAAAAAGTGGAGCGCGATCTCGCGGCGCTCACCGGCTTCGCCGAGGAAATGGAAGCGCGGGGCCTGCGACCGGGGGCGCGGACGCTCGCGACGGAGGTCGTGACGCTGGAGGGGCGCGAAGCGGAGCTGCTCGGGCTGACGGACGGGACCCGGGCCTACCGGATCGTCCGTTTGCGCCTCGGCGACGACGAGCCGTGCTCCCTGGAGACGAACGTCTTCACCTATGATCTGGGTCTGCGCCTGGCGCAGGAACACCTCGACGAGCTGGGCTATTATCCGCTGCTGGAGGAACGCTACGGCATTCAGCTTGCCGGGGCGGAGCAGGTCATCGAGGTGCGGTCGGCGACGCCCGAAGAAGCCGAGCTGCTCCAGGTGCGGCGTCGGGCGACGGTCGTGGTCCTCGAACGTGTCACCACCGATAGCGCGGGCCGCAAGATCGAACTGCTGCGCGGCGTCTACCGCGCCGACCGTTTTCGCTACCGCGTCCACCTGACCCGGCAGCCCAGAGGCCACGTCGGGGCCGAAAGCGACCGCGGCGCCAAATCGTGACCGGGGAGGCGTCGAAGGGCGCCGCGAAAAGATGCTCACGTCTTCTGCAGGAGGGCCGTCACCTGCTGGGCGGCCTGGGCGGCCATATCCTTCACGGAAAGTTGGCCGGCGATGGCCTGGTTGACGATCTTCTTGATGGCCGGATCGATATTGCCGTTGTAGCCCACCGGGAAGGTGACCAGCGGCGCCGCCTTGGCCCAGGCCAGCACGTTCTGGCGGGTCGTCGGCGGCGCGACGCCATCCTTAATCCAGAGGTTGAGGTAGCTCTGGCGCGCTGTCGGCCAGCCGTTCGCGTCCATCCAGAACGGTTCAGCGTCCTTGCCGGTGAATTCGTAGAGGACGGTCCAGGCCGCCTCCGGGTTGCTCGTCCCCTGGAGGATGCCGCCGTGGTGCACGAAGGCGTAGGTCATCGGCGCCGCCGGCCCCATCACCACCGGCCCAGTGTCCCAATCGGCGCCGTTGGGGAGCGTGCGGAAGTTCTGGGCCAGGGCGGCGTTGCCGAGGGCCATGGCGATATCGTTGTCCTGCGCGTGCTTAAGCACTGCGCCCGTGGACGGCCCCAACTGGTCTTTCACCACGAAGTCGAAGGCCTGCTGCATGCCGGCGACGGCCTGGGAGGAGTCGAGCAGACACGTCGCCTGCTGGTCGTCCAGGAACTTGCCGCCGAAGCCGAAGACGTAGATCAGGATGTCCCACCAGGTTCGGTCGACGAACAGCCCGTACATGGGATGGGCGCCGGGCGCGGTGAGCTTGCGGCCCATGTCCGCCAGTTCGGAGAGCGTCGGCTTGGTGGGGGCGCCGGACCCGACCGGCAAGCGGACGCCCTTGGCGGCGAGCGAGGGCCGGTTGAACCACCAGCCGCGCACGGCAACCTCCATGGGCAGGCCGTAGACCTTGCCGTTGATGGTCGACGCTTGCAGCCCGATCGGCAGGAAGTCGTCGACGTCGATCAGCGTGGCGTCCCGTTTGATGAAGGAGTCCAGTGGCGCTAAGAAGCGGGCGGTGTCGCGGAAGAAGGGCGCGGTAATGTAGACGCCGGCCGGCGGGTTGCCGCCGGTGACGGCCGCGACCAGCTTGGTGACCAGATCGGCGGCGGCGTTGATCTGGACGAAGTCCACCCGCAAACCCGGGTGCTTCTGCTGGATCAGCGCCGTCACCTTCGGAAAGGCGGCCGACCCGGCGTAGAGGCTCCAGAAGTCCACGCTGCCGCTCGTCCCAGGGGAGGCGACCGCCTTCGACGCAGAACCGGCGGCGGTGGTCGGCGCCGTGGTCCGGGTCTGGATGGCGCCGGCACTGCTCCGCACGGCGCCGGCGCTTGTCTCCGGACCGGCCCTGGACGTGGTGGTGGTCGCGGCACCGCAGGCAGCCAACGGCAACGCCGCCAACACGCCACAAAGCATCCCTACCACTGCTCGACGCGACAGGCTGGGAGAATCGGATCGGGTCGAACGGAACAATGGCTGCATCGGACTCTCCTTCGCGTGCTCACATCTGCGCCATCATCGTCCGGCCAGTATATCGAAGTGAACAGACCGGACAACGGCCTGGTTCCGAGAGCGCTAGCGGAGGTACCAGACGCTGAAGCGTCTGGCTGAAACGACGAAGCCCCTCCGGGGCTGCACACTGGGAGCACCGTAGTTAGACTCGGACAGCCCCGGAGGGGCTTCGTCGTTTCAGCCAGGAGATTTATCTCCTGGCTCGTTGGCAGCCCGCGGCCCGCGGAGGTTTTCCAGCGGTAACAACCCTATGGCAAACTCGGGCGCACGGCGTCGACCGGGCCGGGCGCCGTCCGGCTGGTAGACTGACGTGCCGTGCCGCGGTGCACGGATGATGGCGCTACGGCGCCTGGGGAGGCTTGTGCGATGTGGACTGTGACGGACCCGGCTCGTGAGCGACTGGCGATCGACGGCGGCGCCCCGGTGCGCTCCCGCCCTCTCCCCACCGGCTTCCTTGGCATGCGCCTGATCGGCGACGAAGAGCGGGCAGAAGTGCTGGCGGTGCTCGAAGGCCGTTCGCTTTCCCGCTTCTCCGGCATGACGCCGCCGTCGCGGGTGAACGACTTCGAACGCGAGCTCTGCCGGCGGCTCGGCTGCCGCTATGCCGTCGCCGTCACTTCCGGCACGGCGGCTCTGGAAACCGCCTTGATCGGCCTGGGGATCGGGCCGGGCGATGAGGTGATCATGCCCGCCCTGAACTTCATCTCGTCGCCGGAGGCGGTGCTCCGGCTCGGCGCCGTCCCTGTCTTTGCCGAGGCGGACACGGGCTTTGGTCTGGACCCGGATGACGTTGTGGCGCGCCTCACGCCCCGGACGCGCGCCATCATGCCGGTACACATCCATGGCGCCGCCTGCCGCATCGACGCCCTCGTCGACATCGCCCGCCGCCACGGACTGCGCCTGCTGGAGAACGGCGCCTGGAGCTGCGGGGCGCAGTTCCACGGCCAGGCGGTGGGCACGTTCGGTGACGCCGGCATGCATTCGTTCCACGGGGTCAAGGTGATCACCGCTGGCGAGGGCGGCGTCGTGATCACCAACGATCCGCTGGTGTACGAGCGTGCCGCCCGCTACCACGACCACGGCAACTTCCGCCTGCCGAGCATCCCCAAATCGATGGCGTCGCCGGAGGAGGGGACGCCCATGGCGCCGGCGCTGGAGCCGTTCCTGGGCGCGGCGTTCCGCATGCCGGAACTCAGCGGCGCGGTCGCCCTGGCCCAGGTGCGCAAGCTGGATGAGGTCCTGCGCCGGACGCGGCGGGCCCAGCGGATCATCCTGGACGGGTTGCGGCCGTTGGCCGACGGCCACCCTTCCCCGCCATTCGCCTTGCGCGACGTCCCCGACCCGGAGGGCGATTGCGGGATCGCGGTCGGGGTGATCCTGCCGACTGCCGACCGGGCCAGGGCCTTCCAGGCGGCGTTGCGGGCGGAAGGGATCGCCATTGGCCTCGTCTACGGCGGCAAGCCGGTCTACGATACGCCCGTCTTGCGGGAGCTCCGCCCGGGGTGGACGAACGGGGCGCCGCTCCTACGCGCGGCCGGCCCGTCTTATGCCGGGAGTCTCTGTCCGCGCACGGAGGACCTCATGGCGCGCTCCCTGATGCTCTCGGTGACACCCGAGTATGTCGATGAAGATGCCCGGGACGTGGTGCACGCCTTCACCAAGGTAGCGGCGGCGCTGGGCTAGGGTACGTCGGAAAAGGGGAGAGCAACGGCCAATGGACTTCTCGGTCCCCTCCTACCTGACGATCTCGGCGGCGGAGCTGGCCGCGCGGGCGGGGGAACGTCTGCTGGTCCTGCCCGGTCGCGCCGCCGTCTACCAGGATTTCGCGCGCAGCATTGCCGACGAGATCGAGCAGAATAACCGGGCCGGCCGGCGGACCGTGCTGATCCTGCCGGTTGGTCCGCTCGGCGGCTTTCCGCCGCTCGTTGCCTTGTGCAACCGCGAGCGCATCTCCTGGCGGCAGGTGCATGTCTTCAATATGGACGAGTATCTGGATTGGCAGGGCCGCCCGATCGGACTCGACCATCCCTTGAGTTTTCATGCCTTCATGCGGCGCTTCTTCGCGGCGCTCGATCCGGCGCTGCGACCGCCGCCGGAGCAGTGCCACTTCCCGGATCCGGCCCATCCCGACGCGGCCTGGGAATCGATGGAGGCGGTCGGTGGTGTCGACACCTGCTACGGCGGGATCGGCGTGCACGGTCACATCGCCTTCAACGAGCCCCCGCTCACGCGCTGGCGCTCGATGACCGCCGAGGAGTTCCGCCGCTCGCGGACGCGCGTCGTCGCGGTGGCGCCGGAGACGACGGTCATGAACAGCATCCGCGGGCTCGGCGGCGCATTCGCGGCGCTGCCGCCGCTGGGGATCACGCTCGGCATGGCGGAATGCCTGGCGGCGCGTCGTCTCCGGCTCTACTGCGATGGCGGCGAGTGGCAACGGACGGCGGTGCGCACGGCGCTCCTCGGGCCGGTCGACGTCGCCTATCCCGCCACGCTGACGCGGGAGCACCCGAACTGCGTGATCGTCTGCACGGCCGCCACGGCGGAGGCGGCCGTGCGGCCCGAGCACACGCTGTGGGACGCCGCGCTGGCAGCGGCGGATGCCGCGGACTGACCGCTACGGAGTAAGATGCCGTTCGAGGCGCATCTCGTTCGTCGCCGTGAACCCATACCGCGTGTAGAGGGGCCGGCCCATCGCAGAGGCGTGCAAGGTGAGCCGATGGATGCCGCGCGTGTCGCTCCAGGCCAGGATCGCTTCGAGGACGCGGGAGGCGAGGCCGTGCCGGCGATGGCCCGGCTCCGTCCACATACTGAGGATCAGCCCCTCCGCCTCGCCATGGACGTAGCCGGGGCGGGGCATCAAGGGGCGCAGTTGCACGCCGCCGCCGGCCACCGCCGTGGCGCCGGCTTCGACGAGCCAGCCATAGTAGATCCCCGCCGGCAACGCCGCTTCGAGGTAGCGGCGCGTCGCGGCCTCCAGTTCGGCGCCGGCCTGGCGATCCACCCGGCCCTGTTCCTCGAACATCGCCCGGCGCTGGGCGGCGAGGACTGCCACGTCGGCCGGCGTGGCGGCACGCAGGACGTAGCCTTGATCCATAGCTTTGCTTCCAACCTGTCGACCCGCCCGCGCATGATGATACGTGATGGTCCTGGTGCTCTGGGCGCCAAGGTGACCTTTCCGGAGGTCCCAGGCATCGCTCAGCCGGCGACGCCAGCTTCGGATGTGCGATACTCACCGGTCGGTGGGAGAAACGCTGAAAGGACCTGAAGAGCGTGGAGCCAGCGACCGTCGGAGCCGAGGGGGCCTACCCGCACGCCTTCTCGCCGCTGCGCATCGGCGCGGTGGAGATTGCCAACCGCGTCGGCATCTCGGCGCACTTCGCCGGCTGGTGGGCGACGGACGGGCTGCCCAACGACGCCTTCCGCGCCTATGTCGAGGAACGGGCGAAGGGAGGCGTCGGCCTCTTCGTGATCGGCGC
The DNA here is from genome assembly GCA_025980355.1 of Chloroflexota bacterium. Classification (GTDB taxonomy): domain Bacteria; phylum Chloroflexota; class UBA4733; order UBA4733; family UBA4733; genus UBA4733. The sequence goes on from JAICXR010000062.1 coordinate 10,679, forward strand.
CACGGCCACGCGCTACGACGGCGGCGCAAGCTGGTTCCAGAACGTCGATGATCGGATCATCCCCGCCTACCGGGCCGTGGCGGACGCGGCCCACCGCCACGGCACCGCGCTGTTCGCCCAGCTCATCCACGCCGGCGATCCCTGGCAGGGGCCGCGCGCCGGCATGACGGCGCCGCCGCTCGGCGCGGCCAACACCTTGCGCAGCGGCACGTTCGCCCCGCGCCCGCAGAAGACCACCGATGAACTGGCGGCGATCGCCGCCAGCTTCGGGCCCGCCGCGGCGCGAGCGCGCCAGGGCGGGGCGGATGGTGTCGAGCTGCACGCCCACGAGAGCTTCTTGCACTCCCAGATCCTCAGTCCGCTGCATAACCGGCGGACCGACCGCTACGGCGGCAGCCTGGAGCACCGGCTGCGCCTGATCGTGGAGACGCTGCAGGCGATGCGCGGCGCCGTCGGCGCGGATTTCCCGCTCGGCATCCGGCTCAAAGCGGACGAGATGGCTCCGGGCGGCATGGGGCCGGAGGACATGGCCGGCGTGATCCGCCGGCTGGAGGAAGCGGGGCTGATCGACTACGTGAGCCTGACCGGCGGCGACTTCGCCTATCACCACGGTCCGATGACCCGCCCCGCCGGGGAGTGGCTGGGGCTCATCGGCCGGCTCAAAGCGGGGACGCGCCTGTCGGTGATGCACGCCGGTCGCATCACGACGCTGGAAATGGCCGAGGAGGCGCTCGCCGCCGGCCAGCTCGACGTGGCCTTGATGACCAAGGCGCACATCGCCGATCCGCACCTGGTGCGCAAGATGCGCGAAGGCCGACGCGAGGACGTGCGCTTCTGCATCCGTTGCTTCCAGGCTTGCATCGGTCGCTTGCAGACGATGACCTGCATCTACAACCCGGTGACGATGCGCGAACGCGACTGGGCGGAACTGCGGCCGGCCGAGCGGCGGAAGCGGGTGGTGGTGGTCGGCGGGGGGCCC
>JAICXR010000595.1 GCA_025980355.1 Chloroflexota bacterium
CAGGCATTCCAGCAGGGCGGGGATGACGTCGCCGTGGCTGCACAAGGCTGCGGCGGCCGGGACGGACGAGATCAGGGCCAGGACGGCGTCGGCATCGGCGCCTGCGGCCAGAGTGGACGAGGTCTCGACGGGTAGCCCGAGGCGGCGGGCCAGCGGCGCCACCGTTTCGTGACAACGCAGGTAGGGGCTGGAGAGGATCTGCCGGATCGGCGCATGCTCGAGCGCCGCGGCGAGCGCCTCGGCCTGGCGCTGCCCGCGTGGCGTCAACGGGCGCTGCCGGTCGTCGCCTCGCCAACGCGTCGCGTCACCGGCCCTCGCATGGCGGATCAGGAAGATCGTGACCGGCGGCTCGACCCCGCGAGCCGTGGACGCACCACCGTGCGGGTCCAGCGCCTGCCCTCCTTACCGCCAGCGCATCGTCATCGCCAAAGCTCGGTAGCGTTCCGTTCCCCATTAGCAATTCTCTTGCCACTCGCAGGCATGCCGGGACTCCATCCCAGCGCCTATCCCGTTCCCTATCATTGTGGCGGTCCTACCGTGTCAGCGCCATGGTGCCGATAGCCTGGCCGGGGCGGCGATGCAATAGCCGCCGCCATCGCGGACCGATAGCAAAAGGGAGACCGATACCGTGGCAACGCGACGACCGAACGTGCTCTTCGTCTTCGCCGACCAGATGCGCGGCATGGCGATGGGTTGCGCCGGCAATGCCGACGTCTTGACGCCGAACATGGATCGCCTGGCGGCGGAGGGGACGCGCTTCGGCAGCGCCTTCGCCAACTGCCCCGTCTGCACGCCCAGCCGGGCCATGCTGCTCAGCGGCCGCTATCCGCTCTCCAACCGCGTCATCGCCAACGACCTGCCCTTGCCGGAGGACACGCCGACGATCGGGGCCGCCTTCCGCGCCGCCGGTTATCGCACCGGCTATATCGGCAAGTGGCACCTGGACGGCGTGCCCCGCGACAAGTGGACGCCGCCCGGCCCGCGCCGGCACGGCTTCGACGCGTGGGCCGCGTTCAACTGTTCCCACGCCTACTTCCGCCCGAACAAGTATTATGGCGACGCGCCGGAGGCGGTGGTGGCGGACGGCTACGAGCCGGAAGTGCAGACCGACGTGGCCCTGCGTTTCCTGGCCACGCCCGACGCGCGGCCCTTCTGCCTCTTCCTCTCCTGGGGGCCGCCCCACGACCCGTACCCGCTGGTGCCGGATCGCTACCGGGCGCTCTACGACCCGCAGAAGCTCACCCTCCGCCCCAACGTCCGGCCGCTGCGACCGGCCTCCGCCCGCCTGGCCCGCAACCTGGAGCCGCGCCGGACCCTGGCCGACTACTATGCGGCGATCACCGCGCTCGACGAGCAACTGGGCCGGCTCCTCGCCGCGTTGGAGGCCGGCGGCCTGGCCGGCGACACGATCGTGGTCTTCACGTCCGACCACGGCGACCAGCTCTGGTCGCAGGGGACCATGAAGAAGCAGCAACCTTATGAGGAGTCCGTGCGCGTCCCGCTGCTGGTGCGCTGGCCGGGCCGCATCCCGTCCGGCCGGGTGGTCGACGGCCTGGTCGGCATCGTCGACTACGCGCCGACGCTGCTCGGCCTCGCCGGCCTCCCGGCGTTGCCCGGCGCCCAGGGCGAAGACCGGGCCGACCTCGTACTGGGCGAGCGGGCGCAAGGGGCCGACTCGGTCTTCCTCATGGATATCACCCAGACGGAC
>JAICXR010000540.1 GCA_025980355.1 Chloroflexota bacterium
CGCCTCGAGGTCCCCACCCCACCGCGAGATCAGCTGACCGTCACCCGCGAACACGACGGCCTCGGGCGGACGTGGCGGGACGTACACCGTGACCGGGCGACCGCCGTCGTAGCCGAACGTCTCGGTGACGAGCTCTCCCCCGATGGATGACATCGTCGCCGGCCTCCCTTGTCAGTATCGGCGGCGGACCCGTTCCCCGTGGGCCGCAGCACCATCATTGCGGCAGCGGCCACGCTGGCCCGTGTCTAGCCGCTGATTTTCTTGGCAAAATCGGCGTTCATGGCAGGAAGGACGCCCTTCATGGCGTCGAGGGCGGTCATCTGACCCTTCACGACCGGCTTATAGGCATTCACAAAGAGCGTGTTGATGTCGCCGAAGGTGCTCGGGACGGGGAAACCGCGCACCTTTTCCGACGCCTGCTGATACACGGCGACGCTCTCCCAGGGATAGAGCGATTGCTCATACGCCCCGGATTTGGCGATCGATTGCCGGGTGGGCACGGAGCGCTTGAGCGCGAAGCCGATCGTCTGCGCCTCCAACTGCGTCACCCAGTTCGCGTAGGTGAAGGCCGCCTGCTGCTGCTTCGCTTCCTGAAAGAGGCAGAAGGCGTTCGGCCCGTTCCGGCAGACCAGCCCTTTGACGCCCGACGGTAACGGCGCCATGCCAAGGTCGAAGTGGACGTTCTTGAAATCGGGCACCTGACCGCGGATGCCGTAATTCATGGCCGCCGTCCCGGGGACGAAGCTGCCGCCGACCACGTTGTACTTCGCGCTGAGGTCGGCCTGGAACTGGAGCGCGTCGACGGCCTGTGGCTGATCCAGCAGCATTTTCGTCATGCCGTCGTCCCAGACTTCCCCGCCGTTCTCCCAGATCGGGGCATTGTACGTTCCCAGGGATAGGCCGATTCCCTGGTACCCATAGGTCTTGGTGGCCGGGTCCGTTCCCTGGGTCAGCTTTTGCGCCACGTCCAGCAGCGTCTGCCAGGTCCAGTTCCCTTCCTGAGCGTACTGATCCGGGGTCTTGACGCCGTACTTCTGGAACAGCGACTTGTTGAAATAGGTCACCGTCGGCCCGGAGTAGTACGGTAGACCGTAGTGCTTGCCGCCGAAGTCGAAGTAGCTCAGCGTCGTCTGATAGAAGTCGGCGATGTCCACGGTCTTGTCTTGCGCCGCGAATGGATCCACGGGCGTGATGAGCTTCTTCGCGGCGAACTCCGCCAGGCTATTCGGATGGATGTAGGCGAGGTCGGGCGGGGTGCCGCCGGCCACCATCGCGATCAGTTTCGAGTAGTAGGCGTCGTCTTCCGGCTGGAGGCTGCCCGCGATGGCGATGGCCGGATGGGTCTCGTGGAATGCCTTCATCCAGGCGAGGTGTTCCGGTTGTTCCCCCGCGTCGGAGACATAGATGAGCTCGACCGTGGTCACGCCCGGAGCGGCAACGGCGGATGTCGCGGCGGCCACCGGGGAGGTCGCCGCACTCGACGTGCCGGTGGCTGCCGACGGGGCGGTGCTGGGAGCGGCGCTCGTACTTGCGGCGACGGCACTGCTCGCCGTAGCGGATTGCGTCGAGGAGGCGGGCAGGGTCGCGGTGGATGCCACGGCGCTGCTCGTTGTGCTGGACGCGGCCGTGGAGCCGGTAAGCGTCGCCACCGTACTGCCCCCACAGGCGCTGAGAAGTGCCAGGGCACCGCTGGGCAGGATGATCGCGGCCAGCGCCTGGCGGCGCGAGATGAATCGATGACCTTCAGTTCTGACGACCATGCCGGTACTCCCTCTCATTTCGACGGCGCCACATCTCGGTCCGGAACGCATGCAAACAGCCAGCAGCATGCGGTCAAACAGATTGTTTGTCAAGGTACCGGAAGAACTCGCCCTCCGGGCGACGAATACCGTTTGATGGGGCGAGCGTCGCCCTCACAGCCCATCCACCAGCGTCAGGTACGCCGCCGCCAGGTAGGCCTTGGTGCGGGTGCGGAGCGTGTCGATCTCCACGAACTCGTCGACGCCAACGCGACCGCACCTTTAGGGGAGCCGCCGTCCAGCATCCCTGGCTTGCATCGGGAGGTGGGCAGCCGGGAAGCGCGTCACCAGTTCCGTCAGGAACGTCACTGGCGTGACGAAGCGCACGCCCGCCGCCTCACCGCCGATGGGGAAGTCGCGCGTGTTGAGGGAGACGATCCGGTTCGCCTGCCCAACAATCGCAGTTGCGAGAACCGGGGCGTCGTCTGGGTCGCTCAGCATACCGTCTGCGCTTTCCGTCCTA
>JAICXR010000143.1 GCA_025980355.1 Chloroflexota bacterium
CGTCACCACCTCGTCACCGGGCTGCCAGTCGGTGCTGAAATAGCCCTGGCCGTCCGACTGGGCCCAGCGATGGCCGGTCGCATCCAGGAGGTGGACGAAGAGACTGACATTTTGGGAGGGCCGGCGCAGGACGCGCCAGCGCAGCGAAACCCGGACCGTGCGCGGTTTCGCCGCGGTCGGGGGTGTCACGTCTGCGTCCAGCAATACGACATCTTCCCCCAGCGTGACGTTGAGCGGCGTCGCCAACGCCGGCAAGGCGGCGGCCTGGGGCAACGCGTAGACCCGGTACCTGACGCCGCCGGCGCTGTCGCGCGGGGCCGCCTGCAGATCGGCGGACGGAAGGGCGTTGACCGTCGCCGGGAGGGGCTGGTAGCCGTTGGCAAAGGCGTAGAGCGCTCCCCCCGCGCCGGGACGCACCGGCAGACTCTTGGCCGCCTCGAACCAGATCGCCCGCTGGGCCGCTTGCGGCGCCAGGAACTCCACGGTCGGGTGGCGGTAGTACTGGGTGGCGACGTAAAGCGTCGTGGTCGGCGATGCGTTTTTCAGGATGGCCGCCAGGTCGGCGACGTCGCCGTGCAGCCAGTAGTACGTCTGCGGGTTCGGCGCCCAGATCAGGAAGTAGCTGATGGCCGTCGCGATCGCTTCTGCTCCGATCAGGGTGGCGGCCAGCGGCGGCGCAACCCGTCGCCAGGCCGGCCGCCGTCGTGCCAGGATGCGCCAGAGCCAGGCGGCGCCGACGGCGGGGAACGTGCAGACCGCCGGCACGGTGGCCAGGGTGTGCAACGTCTCCGGCGGGTCCGTGGTCACGAATCCGGGCACGATCATCACCGCGAACCAGAGCAACAGCAGGATCCCGCCATCGGCGGGGAGGTTGGCGGCGGCACGCTCGGCGGCGGGCGCCGAGGGACTGGGCGTCCTGGCACCGGGCGACACCAGGGCGCCTTTCTTGGCCTCCCCCCGGCCGGCGGCAGCGACGATGCAGGCCAGGATGCCGGCGTAGAAGAACACCGACATGAGGGGGTCGAAGATCGGCTTGCCGGAGAGGTTGTACTTCCACTGCGGGTCGCCGTGGAAGCTGAACATCCCGAGCGTCTTCTCCGCACCCACCATGACGGCCGGTTGATTGGAATGGGAGACGCCGGGCGAGAGCACCACCACCTGACCGACACGCTCGATGAACTCCTGGGGATACTGGGCGAAATACCAGCCCAGGGGCGAGAACACCACGAAGGCCGCCACGCCGACGACGACCAGCCGGAGCAGGTAGCGCCAGTCGCGGTGACGGAGCGTCAGCCAGAGGAACCAGAGCGCCACCGCCAGCGGAAAGACCCGGGCCGTGGAATAGGTGTAGAGCGCGAGGCCGACGCAGGCACCGCCGGCCGCCAGCCAGCGCCAATCGCGCCTCTGGACGCCATTCCAGATCGCCCACCAGGCAAGGCACTCGAAGAGGGGCAGCGCGATGGCGCGATAGCCGAGCCGGCTGACGTGGACATGCCAGTAGGTGACGGCCAGGATGCCGGCGGCGAACAGGCCGAGGCGCCAGCCTCCCAGCCGCCGGACCAGCAGATAGAGCGCCGGCACGGTGAGCGTCCCGATGACGGCCGACACCACGCGCAAGGCGAAGGCGGTCCGGCCGAACAGGGTGATGCTTATCGCTTGCAGGTAGAGGTAGAGCGGCTCCATCCCGTTGCTGTCGGTAAAGAAGATGGGGTGGTGGGTCCAACTCACCGACGCGGCGTCGATGCCGCTCCAAGCCTCGTCGTAATGCAGCCCGACCGGAATGGTGGTGAGCAGCGGGAAGCGCAGGATGACCGTCACCACGAGCAGCGCCACGAAGCCGGCGATGTGCCAGCGGCGGCAGCCGAACCTGGCCGCCGGGGGGAGCGGGGAGGGAATGTCAGCCATTCGCTGACTGTACCCGACTCGCTATAATCCCTGCCAACACCGCCGGTCGCCGCGGCGCGGCCGATAGTTGCAGGGAGGATGCATCGTGCGACCCGTCACACTGTTCACCGGCCAATGGGCCGATCTGCCGTTGGAGACGGTGGCCCAGAAGGCCGCGGAGTGGGGTTACGACGGCCTGGAGCTCGCCTCGTGGGGCGACCACTTCGACGTGATGCGCGCGGCGAAGGACACCCGGTATTGCGCCGAGCGGAAGGCGTTGCTCGCCAAATACAAGCTCAAGATGTATGCCTTCAGCATCCACCTGACCGGGCAACTGGTCGCCGACGAGCCGCTGGACGAACGCCACGACCAATTCGCGCCGGCGGAGCTGAAAGGGAAGCCGGAGGCGATCCGCCGTTGGGCGATCGAGTTCTGCACGGCCGCGCCGGCCGCCGCCAAGAACATGGGCGTGCAGGTGGTCACCGGCTTCACCGGCTCGCCGATCTGGCACCTCTGGTTCCCCTTCCCGCCGCAGGTGCCGGCGCAGATCGAGGCCGGCTATCAGAAGTTCGCCCAGCGCTGGAACCCCATCCTCGATGAGTTCGGCAAGTACGGCATCAAGTTTGGGCTGGAAGTACATCCCAGCGAGATCGCCTACGACGTGTATTCGGCGGAACGAACACTGGAAGCGCTTGGCCACCGCCCCGAATTCGGCTTCAACTTCGACCCGAGCCACCTGGTGTGGCAGGGGATCGACCCCGCCAAGTTCATCTACCGCTTCGCCGACCGCATTTACCACGTCCATATCAAGGACTCGAAAGTCCTGGTCGACGGGGAAAGCGGCATTTTGTCGTCGCATCTCAACTTCGGTGACCGGCGGCGGGGCTGGGATTTCGTCTCGCCGGGCCACGGCGACGTGCAGTTCGAACCGATCATCCGCGCCCTGAACCGCATCGGCTACGAGGGACCGCTGTCGGTGGAGTGGGAAGATTCCGGCATGGATCGCTTCCACGGCGCCGCCGACACCGCTCGCCTGGTCCGCAGTTGGGACTTCCCGCCTTCCGCGCAGGCCTTCGACGCGGCCTTCAAGCGCTGATCCGCCGTGACCGACGCGCCGCGTCCGGCGGTCGACCTCTACGCGGAGTTGGCGTCGCGCCTGGATGACGAGGAGCAGCGCCAACTGCTGCGGGCCCTGCTCGACCGGTTAGCCGAGGGCGGCGGCGCTGCCGTGCGCGAGGAGGTACGGACGCGACTGCGGGCCATCCTGGAAGGGAGCTGAGTGGGCTTCCAGTTGGCGCGCCTGGCCGCGACGGGCTTCCGTGGCATCAACCGCGCGCTGGATTTGGAATTGTCTGCCGGCCTGACGGTTGTCGTCGGACCGAACGGCGCGGGCAAGAGCAGTCTGCTCCAGGCGATCGAATGGGCGCTGTTCGGCACACTGCCGGAGGGGGGCCACGCCGAATTCCGCCGCGAAGACGCCGTGGTGAACGCCTTCAGCAGCCAGAGCCGCGCCCGGGTCCGGCTCACGCTAAGCGATGGGAAGCGGACACTGAACGTCGAGCGAACGCGGACGCTCGGGCGCAGCACCACCGCCCGTAGCGAGCTCGTCGTCCGGGCCGACGGTCAGGTCTGGCGCGACGCCGCCGGTCAGGAGGCGTTGGAGCGGATCCTGCGCCTGACGGTGGCGGAATTCCATTCCGCCGTCATGCTCCGTCAAGACGCCAGCCGTTTGCTGGCCGGCGCCGAACACGAAGAGCGCGCCGCCACCATCGACCGTCTCCTGGGCATCGCCGCCCTGCGCGAGCTGAGCGACAACTTCATCGTGAGCCAGGTCAGCCGCGAGGTCAACCGGGTTGCCAGGGAGCTGGACGCCCAACGCGCCGGCGGATTGACGACGACCCTGGAGTTGCGACGCTTGCTGTCGCAGCGCGAAGACGCCCTCGCCGCCCGTCGCATCAGCGCGGCGCGGCTGGGTGCGCGGGGCCTGGAATCGCTACTGACGGAACTGGAGTCCGGTCTCGCCCAGGTCACCACCGTCCTCAAGTTGCCGCCCGGTGACCGTCCGGCGACGCCGGCGGCCCGGCTGGCGGAGCTCCAGCGCCGCCTGCCCGTGGCGGCCCGCCAGCGGGAGGAGGCGCTGCGCCGGACCTATGAGCAACGCTCCCAGCTCGCCGTGGCGCTGGCCCGGCTGGAAAGCGCGGCCCAAGCGGCGGACGGCGGCGACCTCCTCCCGTCGGAACGGCCGGGTGACATCCAGGCCGATCTCGCCGGCATCGAGGAAGGGTTGGCGGATCTCCGCGGGCGGCGGGACCGCTGGGAACGGTTGCAGCGCGAGCGGACCGATCTCGGCGCGGCCCTGGCGGCGGCGCAGGACCAGTTACGCGCCCTGACCGCCCGTCGCGAGGCGAACGAGGATGCGGACGCGCTCGACCGCCTGCAGCGCGAACTCGCCGCCGTGACCGCCGAAGGGAAGCAGCAGGGTGCCCAGGCGCGCCTGGTCGGCGACGCGCTGGAAGCCCTGGAGGGGGCGGACCCCGAGCAATGCCCCGTGTGCGGCCAACCGATCGATCCTGCTGCGCTGCGCCGGCATCTCCAGGCGGAAGTCGCCACGAACCGGGACCTGGGCCGGTTGGCGCAGTTGCGTCTGCGCTACCGTCGCCTCGACGACCAGCGCCGCCGTCTCCAGGAGGCGGCTCGCGAACTGGAGACGGCACGGGCGACGGTAGAGAGGCGGCAGGGCGATCTGGCGTCGGTGAACGGGGCCATCGCTGCCCTGCTGACCGCCGATCCGGCGACGGCGAACGCTCAATCCACCGGCCCAGGCGCTCCCTTCGAGCGGCGCGTTGCCGCCCTGGAGGAGGAACGCCAGGCGTTGCGCGATGCCGTGCGCCAGCAGGAGCAGGAGCGCCAAAGGCGCCATGCGCGGGGCGCACAGCAGCGGGCCGCCATCGAATCCGTGGCCAGGATACTGGACGTGCCGGTGGACGTGCCGACCGCGGACCTCTTGGAACGAGCACAGCAACGCCAGGGGGCATTGACCGACGAGCTGGCGGGCCTGGAAGCCGCGGGAAGCCGGCTCACCGCCCTTGAGGCGGCCGCCCAGGAGGCCGCCGCGATCTTCGACTACATCGACCTCAAAGCCAACGTCGAACGCCTGGAAAGCGGCCGTCCCGAGGCCGAACAGCGCCTCGGGGCCCTGCAGAAGACGCACGCCCGCTTGGTCCGACTTCAAAGCGGCTTGCAAGCGATCCACAGCGCCGCCGCCGAACTCGGCGAAGCGCGCTTGCAGCGCGCGCTCGACACGGTCTTGCCGCTCGCCAACCGGTACTTCGATCGCCTGGGCGGGCACCCGACGTACTCGGCGCTAACACTGCAGCCGCAGATGCAACGCGGCGCCAGCATCTATGCCCTGCTCGCCCACGATAGCGACCTGGAACACGCCACCTTCCTGCCGACCCGCCTATCGCACACCCAGATTCACGTCGCCGCCCTCGCCATCTTCCTCGCCCTGGCCGCCCAGCCGCTGCACCGCCTTGACCTGCTCCTCCTGGATGACCCGGCCCAGTCGATGGACGCCGAACGCCGACGAGCGCTCGCGACGGCGCTGGCGCAGGAAGAGTCAGACCGCCAGATGCTCGTGACGACGGAAGACGGCGCCTTTGGCGAACAGTTGCGGACGGCGGCCCAGGGGCCCGCGCGCATCGTGCCATTGGGAAGTTGGGACAGCGGTGGGGTCCGGCTCGACGGCTAACGCCGGCCAGTCAGCACTTCTTGCAATTTCTCCAATGCCCACATGCGCACGAGGGTCGTCGGGCCGATGCCCAAACGCTCCGCCTCAGCACGGAAAGCGCCCCACTGTTCGGTGCTGACCCTGATCGGGATCACCTTTTCCATCGGGCGCTTGAAGTGCGGGCGATCTTCTTCCGGGACGGGTGTGGTGCCCTCCCACGCGTTCCCACCGGCGTCGATACGATCGACTTCTGCGCGTAGTTCTTCCCTCCATTCCGCCTGATCGTCCGGGACGATGCGAATGCCCATATTCGTTTTCCTCCTCACCCCTGCTCGTAGAGACGGCGCTCGGCGCTGCTCATGTCGCGGGCGGTCACGACACGCCAGACACCCGGCGTGGTCTCGACCAGGACCACGAAGAGATAACGCCCGCCATACGTGCGCGCGAAGACGCGCATCGTGCCGCCCCGCCCCTTCCGCTAGACCTGATCACGCGGCGGCGTGTACAGGCAGACTTCTTCCACCTCCTCGAAGGTGACGCCGTGTTTGATGCCAAGCTTCTCCAGCACAGCCTCCGAGATCATCAGGTCATCGACGCGCACGGACCGAGTCTCCCATTCACCCTCGAGTATACCATTGGTATTCGGCCGCCCGTTTTGAGGCCCCGGGCTTCCAACGGAGCTTGCGCACAGCGCCAAGAACCAAGCAGAGGACGATGCTGGATCCCGAGAACAAGGCCCCCAGCGCCAGATGCGGTGTCTCATACCGGAAGGTATAGCGGTGGGAACCTGGGATTGCCGGGACCATAAGCACCTGTTCGGTGGCCGGCAAGTCCTGTCCCGCGCCGCCGTCGATGCGGAGCCGCCAGCCAGGTACCGATGCCTCGCTGACAATGAGCATTTCACCGGCATTCGCATCCGCACGGATTGCCGTGGTTTGTCCCCAATGGGTGACCTGTACCGACTGCTGCACCGGGCATGGCAGGCTCGAGCAGCGATTATTCGTCAGGAATGCCACCGGCGTTGCCGATTCGTTGACTTCGATCTGGGTACCATCCGTTGGCGCTACCGCCTGCTCGGCGGTCGCCCAAGTCGGTAAGGGGAACAGCGTCATTGAATTATAAGTAAGGTCGGCGCCGGGTCGGAGTACCGCCGCGGACGCCGCCTCTTGCAAGACCGTGACGTTCAGGGCCGGGGGAAGGTGCCAGCCGTAGTAGTTATTGAGGATCGCGGCGCCCTGCCGGACGAGCGCGAGTTGTGAAACCTCCCCCGATATGAGCACCCGGTGGGTGAAGTTCGGTGCCATAGGTGCCAGGGAGGGCGTCCTGGCCGGGACCGCAGCCTGGGCCAGCGCGAGGAACACGAAACCGCTCACCGGCAGAAGAGTCCCCATCGCCAGGACCGATAGTTGCTGCCACCGTCGCGCGACGCGCGCCTTCGCGGTTTCCAGGATTGCGTTGAGTCCAACCGCGCTGAGCGCGGCTACTGCGAGCGCGAGCAGGCCGAGGGCCCGCGCGGGAACGCGCAGCGCGAGTGTTACCGGCACCGTATGGAGTAGCCAGTACCCCGGCAGCAGCGGGCTGCGCGCGTCCAGCAACAGCATTCCAAACACAATGAGCACGGTTGCCTCGATGATCGCCATGCACCGGCCCAGCCGCCAGGCAACGGGCAGGCCGATGAGCGGAGCAAGCACAAGGGGACCGACGTAGGTCGTCAGTTCATACCAACCGACGGTCGGTGCCGGCTGCCCCTCCAGCCAGGCGCCGATAGTCTTGTCGGCCAGGAGCCACGGTGGCAAAAGCAACGACCAGAGTGCGGACGGCGGAGACAGAGACCCCGCTGCGCTGATGGGCATGCGCGTCAAGTGTCCGAGGAGCGACAGCATCGGCAGCAGGTGTATGCTGCTCAGTCCCAACCCGAGTAACAAAGCACCGCCAGCGCCGACAATGACCGAACCACGCGCCGCGACACCGCGAGCAGCAACGAAGCGCACGGCCATGACCAGCGCAAGGATCGCCGCCGCATATTCCGCGAAGTACGAGGCGCCGGAGAGTGCTGGTAGCGCAATGGCGACAGCACCGAAAACGATCGCCGAAGCTGTGTCACTCCCAAGCTTTCTTCCGGCTAACCAGGCGAGGGGCAGGGCGGGAAACGAGAGGATGAACTCCAAATGGCCGGCAAAC
>JAICXR010000063.1 GCA_025980355.1 Chloroflexota bacterium
CAGCCACTGCATCTTCCAGTTCACGCCGGCCGGCGAGCTGCTTCGCACGATTGGCGTCAAAGGCGTCGCCGCCACGACCGGCTACGACGGCCGCAGCATGGAGAGCATCACGGGCGGGCCGCCCTTCAACCGCCCGACGAACCTCGCCGTCGCCCCCAGCGGCGATCTCTACGTCACCGACGGCTACGGCAACTGCAAGGTCCACCGCTACGCTGCGGACGGCGCACTGGTGCAGTCCTGGGGCGAGCCGGGCACCCGGCCCGGCCAGTTCTACCTGCCGCACGGAGTCTGTGTGGCCGCCGATGGACGGGTGTTGGTGGCGGACCGCGAGAACGACCGCATCCAGATCTTCAGTCCGGACGGCGAATTCCTGGAGCAGTGGACCGACATCCAGCGCCCGACGAACATCGCCCTGGATGCGGACGGGCGCGTCTACGTCTCGGAACTGTGGTGGCGCGTCGGCCAGCGTTCGATGCGGCGCGGCGAGATCACCACCGACCAGCCGGGCCGGGTCAGCGTGTTCGACGGCGGCGGCCGCTTACTCGCCCGCTGGGGCGGCGCTGACCGCACCGCCGCGGGCAACTTCATCGCTCCGCACGACATCTGCGTCGACTCCCACGGCGACCTGTATGTCGCCGAGGTCACCCACACCTTCGCCGGCCGCGAGGGCCTGGTGCCGCTGGACAGCCACACGCTGCAGAAGTTCCGCCGCCAGAGCTGGTAGGCGTACCTGCTGTACGGTACAGCAAGTGTACCCTCGCCCGCTGTACCTTCCATCAGACGAGCGTGATACACTAGGTGCATGGCGCGATTTGTCAACCGGGAAGACGAGCTGGCGACACTCGAGGAGTGGTGGCAGCGGCCCCAGGGCAGTATCGCCCTGGTCTGGGGCCGTCGCCGCGTCGGAAAGTCTGCGCTCCTCAGTCAGTTCTCCACCGGGAAGCCGACGATCTTTCACGTTGCCAGCGGCAAGCCGCTCGCTGCGGAATTGGCGGCGTTTAGCGACGGCGTTGCCGGTGTCGCGGACACCGGCTTTCGGGAGTTGGGCAGCCATCCCTTTACCGACTGGACCGACGCCGTGCAAACGCTCGCCGCTGTCGCGACCACACCCCTTCTCGTGGTGCTTGACGAGTTCCCCGAGTTGCTCAAGGTGGCGCCGACGCTGCCTAACGAACTCCGCGCGGTCTGGGACCGGGTGAAAGATCGGACGCAGCTGCGGCTACTCCTGTGCGGGTCGGCGATGCGGGTGATGGAAGAATTGCAGCAGCACGCCCGCCCGTTGTACGGCCGTCTCCGGCCAAAGCTCCTGCTGCATCCGCTGCGCCCGCATGAGGCGGCGTTGCTCTTGCCGGACCTGACGCCGGCAGATCGGGCCTGCGTGTGGGGGCTGGTCGGCGGAATGCCGCTGTACCTGGAGTATTGGAACACGCAGGAGAGCCTTGGTGAAAACATCGCCCGGCTGTTTTTACAGCCGGGGAGTCAGTTGCTCCTGGAAGGCGACCTGGTGCTGGCGAGCGACTTCGACCAGCCGCAGGATGCCGGGCCTCAGGTGCTCTATGCCATCGCCGCCGGGAAGACGCGCTGGGCGGAGATTAAGGACGTTGTCGGGACCAAGCCGGATCGGGCGCTCGAGCGACTCATCACGTTGCGCCTGGTTGAGCGGGTTACTCCGGTGACGGACGACCCACAGGGCAGCCGGCGCGCCGTGTACCGCATTTGCGATAACTTCCTGAACTTCTGGCTCTCGGTGGTGGCGAAACATCGCACCCAAATCGAGCGCGGCCTGGGGCGGACGATTCTGCCGGTACTGCTCCAGGAATTCAGCACCTACATGGGGCACCCGTGGGAAGCGGCCTTCCGCCTCCACCTCACCCGCTTGGCGCTGCAAGGCAGGTTGGGCGCCGAAGTTGTCGCCATCGGCGACTGGTGGTCCGCTGATAGTCAGACCGAGATCGATGCCGTCGTGCTCGCCGGGCGCGCTCGTCTGGCCACCCATCTCGGCGAGGCGAAGTGGGCACGGACCGTCGACGGGGGACGTATCGTCGCTGGGCTACAGCGCAAAGCCGGCGCCCTCCCGAAGGTAGCCGACCAGCCGGAATATATCGTCTGCGCGCGCGACACCGTCACTACCTATCCGGAGGGTACCCTCGCGATCACTGCCGCCGATATCTTTGGCAACTGATTGCATGAACCCAATACGGTTCAGTTAAGCCGTAACAGGGCGGCAGACCATGGTCTGCCGCCCTGCTTGCTTTCTGCCGGACGGCCGGCGACCGAGGAATGGCCTTCTCTCAATGCGCAATCCCGCGCTCGTGCATGCGGCGATGCAGCGCGGCGATGGCCTCCCTGAACGGTCCTTCCAGATAGCGGGTGTGGTCCTCCTGACCGTGGTGATGGGTGGTCGTCGCCGCCGGGTATTGGACGCTGCGCTGGCGGATGTAGGCCAGGCTGCCGTCGAGAAGCGCCAGCATGTAGCGCGCCGTGTCGGGATCGAACAGCCACCATGGCTCGCCCACGGCAACGTAGATCGGCGAGGTGTGCGCCATGACGTGCCGGTTCCAGACGTCATGGTGCGCGACCGCCTCCTGGTCGCTGTAGTTCGGGCCGCCGCAGCGGGCGGCGAGCCAGGTATGGCGGTCGATGTGGAGGCGCTCCCGCAGTTCCAGGCGGCGCGCCCCGCCGCGTTGTTCGGTCGCTGCCACGACGCGCCCCTGGCGGACGATCTGCAGGCTGTGGATCGGCAGCGTCGATTCGGCCCAGGCCGTAACCTCCACCGTGCCACCGTTGCCTGGCAGGTTCACCGTGTCGCCCACGGCGTGGCCGTCGACGCTGAGGTGGATGATCGGTCCCCCGCTGAGGACGGTGCGGCCCTGGCGCAGGTAACGGCACCAGTTGTCGTAGGTGAAGGCCTCCTCCGGCGGAATGTGGACGTAGGTGCGATAGAGACCGACCGGCACGTCGCTACTCATCTTATCGGTCCCGCCGACGAGGGGCAGGCGGTAGCCGCCGTTCAGGTAGCGGTAATACTCCAGATGCTCGTAGGTTCGATGGCGCAGGATCTCCACGGCGTCGGCCCGGCCGGTGGCGATCAGGGCGGCCGGTTCGCCGTTCGGCGTCGGCAGGTGGGGAATGACAACCGTCCCGCCCTGGGCGTGGCAGGCGTCGGCCCAGGCGGACATCGTCGTCTCGAGGCTACCGCCAAGATCGGCCTCGCTGGGGCCGTCGGTGCACCAGGGCCGAACCTGCCGCTTCAGGCCGAGTAGCGTCAGGTGCCCGAGCATGTGCTGCCGGTTCTCCTGCGTGGCATAGACGATGGTGCCGCCGTCCGGCGAGACGTTCGGCGCGCCGGTGAACTCCTCGGTGTTGGTGAACAGGCTACCCCACTGCGACAGCAACAGATTGACGACGTTGAGGCCCTCGCCGCTCGCCTCCAGTTGGGCCCCCTGGGTGGACAAGAAATGGACGTGGGTGTCGCCGCTGAAATAGCGACGTTGGCGCATATCGATCCAGCGTTTGAGCCGCAGTTGCAACTCCTGCTGGCCGGGGGCGATGTGGACGGTTGTCCGCAGCGGCTCATATTCGAAGCCGCGGGCGACATCGACCATGACGTCGCCGCGGGGCAGCCAGCCTTCGCAATTGCCGTCGATGTAGGCGTAGCTGATCTGGCCGAGCCGCACGTCGCCGCCGATGTCCACGTGCCACGTCTGGTTGCCGGAGTTGATGTGGGCGTGGTGGCCATGCGGCGCGTAGGGCACGCCTTCGGGCGACCGAAAATGGATGCGGCAATTGAGCGGCCGTCCCGTGGCGTCATCGACCACGGTGGTGCGCACCCAGTTGCGCCCGTTGTCGATCAGCTCGACCCGCAGACGGGACGCCGGCTCCAGCACCGACTGTGCGGTAAGGTCGCCCCAGTGGACGCTGCCCAACGTCTCCTCGCCGAGTTTGACCTCGACGGTGGCGGAGGGAGTCGCCGCGATCTCCACATACGCCGGGCTGCTGCTGAAGTTCCGGGCCTCCCCCCAACCGCGCATGTCGTCGCCCAGGAATTCGCTGGGGCCGGACAGGGGCAAGGCATGGGGGTAGGTGGCGACGCCGCGGTCCACCTCCACTTCCAAGGCGAACGGTCGCCGGGCGTCTTCCGCCTGGGGCAACGTGATCTTCAGCTCCCGCCGACCCTCCCGGAAGAACGGCGACTCGTCGGCAGAGCCGAGGGTGACCGCGGCGAGCAACAGCCGTTGCCGGCCCGGGACGACGGTGAGCGATTCGATCAGCTCGTCCGGTCGGGGGTTCGCCCAGGGCCAGAGATAATAGGCCCGCGCCGTCCCCTGCATGGACTCCGTTTGGCGTTGCCCGGCGAGGCCCCAGTCGCCCTGGTAGCGTGGATAGAGGGCGTCCTTACGGTCGGGCCAGGCGAGCAACGGCCATTGTCCCCAGTTGTATTGGCCTCCCTGGTAGGCGATGACGGCGATCTCCAGCCGTTCCCGGATGGGCAGACGGAGCTCCGCCCCATCGGCGTAGCGCACCACATACTCGGCGACGAGCTCGGCCATCGGGCCGCCGGCGAAGAGCTGACTGTCGAGCTGGCGGTGGGCGAAGATCAGGTAGCGGGCGCGCTTACCGACACCGATCGACACCGGGGCGTCGCCGGGGCCGAGCACCAGGAAGCACCGTTTCCCCCCGTCGGTGTCCCCGATGAGGAAGGGCAGGCCGTGAAACGTCTGACTGCCCAGCGGCATCGCGCTCGGACCGAGGATCTCCGGCCCGGCGTTGGCGTAGGGTTCGAGTTCGAGCGGCGTATAGTCGGCAGTCAACGCCCGTTCGTCCGCTCGCGTCACCAGCTTCGCCATCGCCGCCTCCCGCTTCCTCGCCCGCCCGCAGCCACGCAGGCTCCCGGCGATTGTATCCCAACCCGGACCGGCACATTGCTGGCGATCTTCCAATAGTGACCTGGTGATCCGGCGGAGGAGCTTGGGGCGGCTCCAATTCCGCCCCACGACCGCTATGCCAGGCCCTTGCTCCGCTTCAGGCGGGCCGGCGCTGGTGCCAATCGGTCGCCCGTTGATAGGCGCAGCCGGCGCGGACCAGCGTCCCTTCGGCCCAGGGGGCGGCGACGAGCTGCAGCCCGAGCGGTAGCCCATCGGCCGTGAAGCCGCAGGGCAGCGCCAGCACCGGGAAGCCGGTCAGGTTGAAGGGGGCGGTGCAGCGTGTCGTCGCCCCAATGCCGGAGTTGACGAGCGGCGCGGGCTGGCGATCGGTCGGGGCGAGCAGCAGGTCGAACTGGTCGAACAAGGGAAGGCAGGCGCTGCGCATCGCCGCGCGCAGGCGCTGTGCCTGCAAGTAGTCGGTGGCGGGAATGAGGAGGCCAGCGTCCAACCGTGGCCCGACGGTCGGGTGGAAGTGTTCGCGCTTCGTCCGGAGCAGCTCGTGATGGATCGTCGCCGCCTCCGCCGGCAAGATCGCCTCAAGCAGCGTTGGCGCTTCGCGGGCATAGGGCAACACCGCGTCCGTGACGGTCGCGCCCAACCGCTCCAGCGCGGCCGCCGCCGCGTCCAGCGCCGGTGGGTAAGCGGCGTGCAAGTCCTCGATGAAGGGACCCTGGAGGCGTCCGATGCGCAGGCCACGCACGCCGGCATCCTGCTGGGCCAGGAAGTCGGGGACCAGCGCGTCGACGCTGCGCGGATCGTCGGCATCATAGCCGGCGAGCACCTGAAGCATGAGAGCCGTGTCCTCGACACTGCCCGCCAACGGGCCGATGTGGTCCAGCGTCCAGGCCAGGGGGACGATACCGCGGCGGCTGACCCGCCCGTAGGTCGGCTTCAGGCCGGTCACGCCGCAGAGGGCGGCCGGCAGCCGGATCGAGCCGCCGGTGTCGCTGCCGAGGGCGCCGAGGCACATCCCGGCGGCCAGCGCCGCCGCCGAGCCACCGCTGGAGCCGCCGGGAATCCGTTCGAGATCCCAGGGGTTGCGCGTGGTCGGCGTGAGGGTGCCCATCGCCAGGGGATGCGTCTGCGTCTTCCCGAGCAGGACGGCCCCGGCGGCGCGTAGTCGCGTCACCACCGGCGCGTCCTGCGTCGCGCGGTGTCCGCCCCGCAATTCCGGCGCACCGGCCAGCGTCGGCTCCCCCGCCACGTCGATCAGGTCCTTGACGCCGATCGGAATGCCGTGCAAAGGGCCGCGATCTTGCCCGCTGTCGAGCTCAATCCCCGCATTGCGCGCCGCAGCGAGGGCCTCCTCCCGCCAGACCGACACCCAGGCGCCCACCCGGCCATCGCGCGCGTCGATCCGCGCCAGCAGCGCCTCCACCAGCATTTCCGGACGCAGCACACCGGACCGGAAGCGCCGCCCGGCTTCGACGATCGACAGGAAGGGATGGTCGTGGGTCATTGCCCTCGCCCGGTGTCAGGAGCGACCGTCGCCGTCACCCGGCCCGGCGTGGTCCAGGGTTCGACATCGGCCGCCAGCGGCGTTGACCACAGCACCTGCGCGATCCGCGCGACGCGCTCGGTTGGGGTTTCCACGGCCACAGCCTGTGAAACGGGAACGCTCCGCGCGGCTTCGGTGTCGGACGCCGGCTCCGGTTGGCGAGTATTTCCACTACTCATTCTATGGTGTCCTCACTCCCGCCTGCCACAAAGGATGCAACCAACAAACACGCCAGTGAGACGAGCCTGGCAACCTGCCCAACGCCGCAATATGGTAACGTACCAACACGCCAGGACGGCCGCGACACCCCAAGCCGCCGGTTGAAAGCGCCTTACAGTACGCCGAAAGCCACGGCTGTGTGGTGGAAAAGCGCCCCGGACATGGACATGCCTGGGGCGTCGTGCTTTGTCCCGACTGTCCTCACATTTGGGTCTGGAGTACGCCGGCAAATGCTGATAACCATGGGAAGGCGATTCGGCGCGCCGTCGACCGCTGCGGAGCAGGAGGCATAGGACATGGGTGAGTATGCGTTTACGCTGAGGATTCGGGGCGGCCTTGACCGGAACACACTGGACGCTTTGTTCGCGGCCGGTTGTAGCGATATGGCCTTCTCCGGTGATGAACACGGACCGGTGAGCGCCGACATCGTCGTCCAGGCGCCGAGTTTTCTGGAGGCAGTGCTGGGGGCCATCGGCAGGATAGAAGCCGTGCCTGGCCTGAAAGTAGAGGCAGTAGATGACGAGGCGATTGGCGGGCGCGCCGACACCAGCCCCGACCGATTAGTGCCGGTGGTCAACGCCGCCCTCACATTGCGCCGCGGCGAAGAACAACTCACCGCCGCCGAACGCGTCGAACTCTTGC
This sequence comes from Chloroflexota bacterium, assembly GCA_025980355.1. Lineage (GTDB taxonomy): Bacteria > Chloroflexota > UBA4733 > UBA4733 > UBA4733 > UBA4733. The sequence goes on from JAICXR010000063.1 coordinate 7,285, forward strand.
GGTTGGTCACGGTTTGATCACGCCACAGTGGCTTTAAATTGCGCAACGCGGACGGCCCTGGCCGTCGATATGCCCCATGGACCCGTGCGGAACGGCCGGTCTTTGCGCGAGAAATCGCGAAGTTGCCGTCCTACTTCGCGGGAGTCGGCGTACCTGCCGGCGTCGGTGCCGCCGTCGGTGGTGGGGCGGGCGTGGCGGTCGGGGCGGGCGTCGGCGTCGGCGGTCGGACGGCGAAGGGCTGCACGGTCGGCGTGGCGGCGACGCCCTTCAAGGCGTCGTTCACCTTCGGCGCCAGCGCCTTCGTGGCGTCGGCGGCGCTCTGCTGACCGCCCCAGAGCTTCTGCAACTCCGGGTCCCAGGCGCTCTGGGCCTGCGGCCAGGCCGCGCTGCGCGGCGGCTGATAGGCGAAGAGGATGCTGCGCGTGAACACGGCGTCGTCGATCGAGGCGCCGGAGAACTTGAAATCGGGCGATTCCGCCGCGGCGCGCAGCGCCGGCACCACCACGCCGGTCTTCGCCAGGAGCACCTGCGCCGACTTGTCCGTGGCCAGGTAGCCGGCGACGTCGCCGGCGACGAGCGGCTGCCGGCACGACTTGCTCACCGCGATCAGGGTGGCGCTGTAGGTGGTGGCGTGGCCGCCCGGCCCCTGCGGCAGATAGGTCACCTGCCACTTGAAGCCGGCCGGCTTCAGGCTGGCGAGCGTCGAACGATCGCCAGCGACCATGCCCACCGTTCCCCTCAGGAAACCGGCGAGCGGCGTTTCGCCGGCCGTCCCCGCGCTTGGCGACGCGGCACCGCGGTGTTGCAGCCAGAGGTCGACGAAACGCTGCAGGCCGCTGGCGGACGGGGCGTCGCTCAGCGTGCAGGTGGTCGGGGCGAGGTCGTCGTCGAAGACGCTACCACCGGCCGCCCACACCCATGGCATCCAGTCGAAAGGCGCCGTGCCGGTGGCGAACCCGCTGCGCGTCGTCCCCGCGGTGAGCTTCGTTGCCGCGGCCTCGAAGGCGGACCAATCGAAGGTGTCGCCCGGCGCTTTCAGGCCCGCCGAGGCGAAGAGGTCGCTGTTGTAATAGAGGACGCGCGGATTGTAGCTGAGCGGCAGCGCCAGCGTGACGCTGTTGACCGTGGCAAAGTCCTGGAGTAGGCTGTAGTCGCCGGAGAGGTCGACCTTGCCGGCGCCGAGCATAGCGGTCAGGTCGTCCAGGGCGCCGTCGCGCGCCCAGGTGGCCAGGCTATCCCAGGGCACGGTAATGAGGTCGGGGGCGGTGTTGGCGGCCAGCGCCGCGGCCAGCGCCGCGGCGTCGCTCTGGCGTTCGACCGTCACCGTCATATTCGGTGTTACCTTCGTGTAGGCCGCCGCCGCCGCATCGTAGGCGTCCAGCTCCGCCGAACTGCCGGCGGCGCCGAAACGCAGGGATACCTTGCCACCAGGGGTGAACGTGGCCGCCGGTCCCGGCGAGGCCGACGGCGTGGCGGCGGCGGTGCCGGCTGCAGTGGCGGTCGCCCCGGCGGTCGGCGTGGACGTGGCGTTGGCGATCTCCTGAGCCTGCTGTTGTTGCTGCGAACCGGAAATGGTGCAGCCGGCCAGAAGGGGCGTGACGGACACCACCGTGTGCAGCACCCGCCGACGCGTCCAACGCTCCGTCACCCGACCCCCTCACCCGTGCGTACGCCAAGACGATAGAGCATACCGTAACCATGTGCCGAGGATATGGTATGCCATGCCTGTGCCGTACCGTTGGGCGCGGCGGCCCGGGGTTGCCGGCCCGGACATGGTCATATGGTAAGGAGGGCGAGATGCCGATCTACGAATACTACTGCGCCAACTGTCGCAAGGAGTTCGAAGTCATGCGACCGTTCCGGGAATCCGACGCACCCGGCAAGTGCCCGACGTGCGGCGCAGAGGTCGCCAAGGTGCCCTCGGTCTTCGCGTCCAACGAAGGCTACAGCGTGAAGGTGCCGCACGGTCCGGCCTTTCGGGGGAACAAAAGCTAGAGGCTTGGCACGGAACGTGATACCCAATTGTAGTGTATCCTGGTCGCGAGCGAACGGTGCGAGGAGTGATGAGACCATCCTGTTCGGGCCGGCAGGTGGGAATTCTCGTTCGCGCGGAAGCCGGGTGCGCTAGTGCAAGGGGGTAATGCATGGCACGACTGCGGGTGATGTCTTGGCGCGGTGACAGTACCTACGAATGGACTCCACCACGGGTCGGCGTGATCGACCCGGAGGCGGAAGCGGCCGTTCGGGAGGCGGAGCGCATCTTCGGGGAGGAACGGGCGCGCGGGGCGACCGCCTTTCGGGTGATGCCCGGTCAGCTCGGCGAGAAGATCGACACGTTTGATCCCAACGCCGAGCAGATCATCATGGTCCCGCGCGTCGCCGGCGGATGATCCTCGCCGACCAAATCCTCACGCTGTCGGCGGCGCTGCTGCTGTTGGCCCTGTTTTTCACGCTGCTGCGCTTCAGCTCCTCCGTTACCTACCGGTCGCGCGTCGCGTCCGAGCAGCGGGCGGAGGCGCTGCTACGTGACCTGCTCAGCCAGGGCCAGCTCCACCAGCTCCGTCGGCGCGGCTATCTGGACGTGCCGAGCCCTTCCCGAGCGAACCGTACCTACCGGATCCCCCGTTCGCGCGATCAGGTCCGGGTCTATGAAGACGGCCGCTTGATCGAGCGCCTCTGTGTGCAGGCCGTCGAGCCGGTCCCGACCGGCGACGTCGTGGTGATGCACAAGCTCATGATCGAAGGCAACGAGGACGAATACCTGCGCCTTGCCAACCATTTCCGGTAGCCCGGGCGACCCGCCGGCCCGGCGCCGGCTCTCCCTCACCTCCGCCCGCGCAGCAGGCCGATGATCCGTTCGTGTTCGCGCCAACCGAGGATCGCTGCCATCGCGGCGTAGGCGCCGGCGCCGGCGAGGCCGCCGAAGAGCAGGGCGGCAAGGTTGAGCAGGAACGGGGGCAGCGGTATGTGACCGATCAGCACGTTCACGACGAAGGCGGCAATCCCCGCCGCCAGGCCGGCGATCACAAGCGCGGCGACGTCGCGCAGGAAGGAGGCATCCAGCAGGCCCGGTAGCTTGGGTTGCAAGAACAGGAGGAGCAAGAGCATCTCCAGGAGGGCCGCCAGCGTCAGCGCCAGGGCGATCCCGCCCAGACCGAAATGGCGCACGAGCAACACACTCAGAGCGATATTGACGCCGACGACGGCGAGATTGATCACCAGCGGCGTCCGCGCATCCTGCAGGGCGAAGAAGGCGCGGGGCAGCAGCTCGTCGGCCAATTGCGGCGCGACCCCCAGACCGTAGAAGAAGAGGGCCGAGCCGGTCAAGGCGGCATCCGCCGCCCGGAACACGCCGTGTTGGTAGATCAGCCCGATCAGCGGCATGCGCAGGGCAACGAGCAGGGCGGACGCGCCGACGCCAAGATACAGCAGCCCGCGTAAGGCCGAGCGCAGCGTCGCCACCAGGCCGCGCGTGTCGCCGCGCCCGGCCATACTCGCCAGCGTGGGGAATGCGGCGGTCGACACGGAGACGCCCAGCACGTTGACCGGCAGCAGCAGCAAGGTATAGGCATAGCCGAGGGCGGCAACGCCGCCGGTGATGGCGGAGGCGACGGTGCGCGTCGTGACGGTGCCGCCGACCTGGTTGCTGGCCAGCGCCATGGTGCGCGGGATGAGCATGCGCAGCACGCGGCGGAAGTGCCGGCCGCGCCAGTCCAGGGTCCGCCGGTAACGGAAGCCGGAGCGGTAGAGGACCGGCAGTTGCATCCCGGCATAGGCGAGGGCGCCGGCGACGACGCCGACGGCGAGACCATTGATGCCCATGCGCGGCGTCAGGAAGAGCAGTGCCAGGATCTGGAAGACGTTGTACACCACGGGCGCCCAGGCCGGGAAGAGGAAGTGCTGCCGCGCGTTGAGGATGGCGAAGGCCACGGAGCCGGCGCCGAACAGCAGCGGCTGCAGGAAGAGAATGCGCGTCAGTTGCACGACGAGCGCCTGCGTCGCCGGGTCGAATCCCGGGGCGAGCAGCGGCGCCAGCAGCGGCGCGAAGAGCGCGGCCAGTCCACCCAGCACGGCCAGGAGCAGCAGCACGCTGTTCAGGACGGTCGTCGTCAGCTCCCAGGCTTCCGAGTCTCGCCGGTTCCCCAACAGCTCGGCGAAGACCGGGATGAACGCCGAGTTCAAGGCGCCGCCGACGACGAGGTTGAAGATGAAATCCGGCACGGCGAAGGCCGCCTGGAAGGCGTTGGCCGCCGGCCCGTTACCGAAGG
>JAICXR010000257.1 GCA_025980355.1 Chloroflexota bacterium
ATCGCCCGCGCGAAGAGCGGGTCGTGGACGCCCTGGAAGGGCGTCTGCCGGGGCAGGTAACTGAGGTAGGGGATATGGAGCGGCGGCGTGATGTCCACGCGGCCGAAGCCGATGCGGAGGCCGCTCCCACCGGCGGCGGGCTGTTCCCCGTTCATCGGGCGACGAGCATCCCCTGCGCCACTTTCCGGATGGCGCGGGCGATGTCGTGGGCATCCTCATCGCTGAAGTTCTCGTTGATGCCGATGGTGACCATGTGCGCCAGCGCCTCCTCCGTGCGCGGGCACAACCCCGGCCCGTACTCGATCGTGCGGTCGGTAAAGGCGGGGATGAAGGGCACGTGCGATGTCCCGAACGTGACCTTGTTGGCCAGGGCTTCCGCGCACATGTAGATCGGCTGCTGGATGTAGCCGGCGCCCGCCGGTACGCCCTCCGCCGTCAGCGCCCTGGCGAACTCGGGGGCCGGGACGGCGTCGACACGCATCGGGTAGAGCCAGTAGGTGTGCCGACCGCCCGGCGTCACCGGCGCCGCCGTGATCCCCTCCTGGCCGCGGATTAACGTGCTGATCAGGTCGCCCAGGTGATGGCGGCGATCCACCACCGCCTGCACCTTCTCGGTCTGTGCCACGCCCACGGCGCCTTGCAGCTCCGTCATCCGGTAGTTGGGGGCCAGGAAGACGTAGGTACGCGGTCCCCACTCCCGCCGCGCCCAGCCCTTGTCGACGAAGAAGCGCATGCGCTCCCAGAGAGCGTCGTCATTGGTGATCGTGACACCGCCGTCGCCGGTGGTGAGGTGCTTCGACTGCTGGAGGCTGAAGGCGCCGATATCACCAAAGGTGCCGCACAACTGCCCCCTATAGGCGGTGAGGTGCGCCTGGCTGCAATCTTCGATCAAGGCGACGCCGTGCCGCCGGGCGATGGCCAGCAGGGCGTCCATGTCGCACGGGTTGCCGAAGAGGTGGACGGCGATGATCGCCTTCGTCCGGGGCGTGATCTTCGCCTCGACGTCGGCCGGGTCCATGTTGTAGGTGTGGTCGACGTCGGCGAAGATCGGGATCGCGTTCTGGTAGAGGATGGGGACGATCGTCCCGAGGTCGGTGATCGGCGCCGTGATGATCTCGTCGCCCGGCTCCGGATTGATCGTGCCGACCGCTACGTGGATCGCCGCCGTGCCCGAGGTCGAAGCGGCGGCGTGCTTGGCGCCGTAGAGCTGGGCAAAGCGATCGAGAAACCGGGGCACAAAGGTGCCGGACGGGCCGAACAGGTTCTGGGAGCGTATGGCCTCGCTCACCAGCTCCACTTCCCGTTCCGAATAGGGGGTGCGGCGCGGGAACGGCGTCGTGCGCACCGGGGCGCCACCGTCCACCGCCAGGCGGTCGCTCATGGGGGACGTTCCTCTCTGTTGGATGCTTGCATTCGGCGCACTCCACCGAGGAGAGCGCCTGCGCCGACCGACGCAGGGCATCAGCCGTTCGGATAGACCTGGGTGAGCAGGGCGTTCATGTCGTGCGCGGCCTGGGTCAGCGCGTCTTTGGCCGACACCGTGCCGCTGAGCGCGGCGTTGACCTGCTTGCTCAACGCCGCCATCCACTTGCCATAGTCGGCATTGTACAGGTCGTACATGAAGGGGGCGGAGTCGAGGCCGGTCTGGTAGTCGGCCGGCCGGGCGCCCAGGAACTCCTTCGTCGCCGCGGCCGCCTTATTGACCGGCAGGCCGCCCCAGGCGATGCAGAGCGGCACCTGGGCTGCTGTACTGATCAGGAACTTGACGAGCTGCCAGGACGAGGCGACGGTCGCCGGCTTGTTGCTGATGACGAGGCCATCGGGACCGCCGTACGCTTTGCGACCCACTTTGCCCTTCGGCAGCTTGGCGACGCCCCACTGGAAGGGCACCGGCGTCTGGCGCATGCTGCCGACGAGGGTGGTGAGGGCGATATTGAAGCCGAGCCGCCCTTCTTGCCAGGGCTTGTTCTTCAGGTAGCCCGGCACGGCCATGGCCTTCTGGACTTGCACGGCGCCGACCAGGTAGGAGAGCGTGTCCAGCGCCGGTGGGGACTGATCGACCACGGCCCGCGTGCGCTGCTGATTGAGGATGGTACCGCCGTTCGCCAGGACGGTGTCGTTGAAGGGCCAGCCGGAGACGCCGTAGTGGGCCGTGGAGCCGTCGCCGGTGTCGTTCGTGATCTTGGCGGCGGCATCGCGCAAATTGTCCCAGGTCCAGTCGTCGGTGGGCGGCTGGACGCCGTAGCGTTGGAGCAGGTCGGTGTTGTAGTAGAGGACATTGATCACCCAGTCGCGCGGGATGCCGTACTTCTTGCCGCTGCCCGGCGGCGCGTCCCACTGGTTGAGCGTCTCCGTGTAGAACTGCTTGAGGTCCAGGTCGCGCTGGATGAGCGGATCAAGGCGGACCAGGTCGTTGCTCTGGATGTACTCGAAATAGTAGGTCGGCGCCGTGTTCCAGACGTCGGGCGGCACGCCGCCGGCGAAGGAGGTATCGATCTTCGTGAAGTAGTCGCTGAAGTTGGAGTTGACGACGTAGTTGACCTTGATGGCAGGATTCTGCTGCATGAAGATGTCGACCTGCTTGGCCTCGACGTCCTTCACCTGGGCGTTGTACTGCCAGTAGTCGATGCCGCCCGGCGCCGCTGCTACCTTACTCGACGCGGCGGGTGCCGTCGTGATCGAGGCCGACGACGTGGTCGGGGTGCTGTTTGCGGTTGCCGTCGTGGTGATGGACGCTACAGTGGAGGAAGCACTGCTCGTGGCCGCAGTGCTGGCGGACGTTGCCGCGGCCGTCTGGGTACTCGTGGTTGCGGCCGTCACGGGCGCCGCGGCGGAACTCGTTGCAGCCGAGGGGGGCGCTACCGCCGAGGATGAGCCCGTTGCAGCGGTCGTGGGACTGGCCCCGCCGCAGGCGGCCAGGATGCCGATCGCCGAGAGCGCCAGCCCACCGCCGCACGCCTGCAGAAGCGCGCGGCGCGTGATGCCTGGCTGCGCTGCGCCGAGAATCGTGAACAACGCTGAACCTCACTTTCCCTACATGACCGAACGCCAAGACCGCGACTGCCTCACCTCCCCTCGGTCTGCCGGAAATTGGCGCCGACCGCCCGGCGATTGGCTGGCGGCGGCACTGTGGACGAGCGGATACAGAGGGTCGTCGGCAGGACCACCGATCGTTTCGGCTATCCCGCCAACGGTTCCGAGCAATGGTTCATCCATAGCGTTATGGGGGCAGTACACCCTAGCCGTGACCGGTTGTCAATCGCCGCGCAGAACAGTGGGCGGCACGTGCCGCCAAGGGTCGGCATTCTATGCGATACTGCCGTCACCTGCCCGTCTGCCTGCGTTCAGCAGCATCGTCGGAGCGCTGTGTAATGCCGGAAGGCGGCGGCCGGTCCCGCTCCGGCGGGGACACGCCGTGTAGTCAGCGTGTCAGGGGAGCGCATTTGCGGTAAGGGGGAAGTCGGTATGGCAATGACAATCCATCACGGCCTCGGTGAGCGCATGTGGCGCGCGGCGATCCTCGATACGAACGACTATGAAGAGGTGGAGGCGGACCGGAACGCCACCCCGCAGGCGCTGCTGGTCGTCGTCATCGCGGCCATCGCGAACATCATCGGCCTGGTGCTGGGCGGCGGCGGTGAAGGTGGGGTCCTTACCGGCCTGGTGAGTGCGGTCGTCGGTTGGGTCGTCTGGTCCTTGGTGGCCTACGCGATTGGGACGGGACTGTTCGGTGGGAGCGCGACGCCGGGCGAACTCCTACGTACCCTTGGTTTTGCCCAGTCCCCGCGCATCCTCAACCTTTTTTCCTTTATACCTATCGTCGGGGGCATCATCCGGCTCGTCGTGTTCTTCTGGCTCCTGGTCGCCGGGATCGTCGCGATTCGTCAGGCCCTCGACTTTTCGACGGGCCGAGCAATAGCGACGGCCATTGTCGGCTGGATCTGCATGGTCGTGATCGACGTTGTGCTCGCCTTGGTCACCCATTCCTTTGCGGGATTGGGCGGGATGCTGCACTGAACCGGCGTTCGGTGTGCTATCTCATTGGTGGGTACGTGGTGGTCGTCCACCACCGTCAACCCACCAGTGGACGGTCCGCCGCCGCGAAGGCTTCCTGAACGATGCGAAGGGCGAGCCGCGCGCGGTCGGACCAGCGTGCTGGGTCCCGCTCGTGCTGTTCGGCGACCTGACGTTGCCGCTCGGGATCGGCGGCGCGCCCTTGGAAGTGGTCCGGCGTTTCCCAATCGAGGCCGTCGACGAGGCGGGTGCTGACGGCGAAGCCACAGCGCTGCGCCAGCACCGGCCACTCGGCGTCGCCGTAGCTCTCCGGGATGGCGTTGCGGAGCACGCCCTGCGCCGCCGCCCGGCTGAAGCCGCGCGATCCACCGCCGAGGTCGACGGCCAGACCGAGGAGGTGGCTCCCGACCGCATTGATGATCGCCTCGGTCTCGCGCAAGGTGCGGGGATGGGTGCCGAAGGCCCACGCGCTGCGCCCGAGGATCAGGCAATCGCTTCGCCGGATGGCGGAGACCGTCTCCGTCAGCTCGTCGAAGCGCGTTTCCGCCCAGTGCAACAGTCGGTCGCCATCGGCGCAGTGGATGTAGTCCGTGCCGCCCTCCACTGCCCGGCTCAACGCTGCGTAGCGCTGGCGAGCGGGTTGCGGCGCGACACTACTATCAATATCAAGTGACGTCCGTAACCGGAGTACCTGCGCAGCGTCGGCGTCGGTCGGAACGACGATGGCCAGGCGGTCGTAGAGCTGCGCGAGTCGGGGATACAGCGCCTGCCAGCGACGTCCCTCGTCCCGCGGCCGCCAGGTGCAGGCCAGCGTGATGCTCATCATCGAACCTCCCTATGCAAGCGGGTACATCCGACCGGGCGCGTTCAGTGCTGTTTCGCCAGCAGCACGTTGATCGTCCGTGCCGTTTCCCGACACGCGCTCGCCGGGTCCTGCCCAGTTTGCAAGGCCGCGTCCAGCGCCTGGAGCGCCGAGAGGACGTTCGGGCCGCCGGCAAAGCGACCGTAGGTGGCGTACCGGGCGGTCCGCAAGATGGCGGCCTGCTCATCGGCGTCGAGCGGCAACCCTTGTTGCCCCGGTGAGGCAACCTTGGCGGCGGAGAGCGTGGCCGGCACGAAGAACTGCGGCTGCATCGCCGTTGCCAGCGAAGCCATGGCCTCGAAGTCGCTCGCTGGATCAGCTGCGGTGCTGGTCATGACCAACATGCTTTGTAGGCCGAGGCCCGCGGTTTGCACTTTGCCATGAAACGGTTCGGCGATAGCGAGGCGACGGGGCGCGTCGGGTGGAACGGGCGGACTGACGCTACCAAAATTGGGCAACATGGCGATGCTGGCGCTTTGGTAGGTGATCACACCCTGGGCAAAGGAAATGGACGTATTGCTCTTGGGAGCGACGATGCCGCCCGGCTGGAACAAGCTGGCGTAGAAAGCGGCGGCCTCGAGCGCGGCCGGCTGGTCCAGCAGGCATTGCTTCCCATCCTTGCTCAGGATCGCGCCGCCGTTCTGCTGGACGA
>JAICXR010000171.1 GCA_025980355.1 Chloroflexota bacterium
GGACATCGACCTCCTCTTTTATGACGACCTCGTGTCGACCCGCCCGGACCTCCAGCTCCCGCACCCGCGCATCTGGGAACGGGCCTTCGTCCTGGCCCCGTTGCTGGAGCTCTGGCCGGATCTGGCATCGCCGAGTGGCGAGCCCGCACGGGAGCTTCTGCAACGCTTGGCATCGAGCCAACGTGTCGAACGGGTCGGGACGGCCGCCTGGTGGGAAAGCGCCGGGCGAGAAGCCTGACCAGCGCGGTGCCGGTAGTCCCCCATTGGTGTGACACTATGGCTACCATTCGCTGCGACCAGACGCATGTTCGCTATATTGTCGTCACTAAACTGGCGCCTCCGACCCGTCATGCGAGAAGCACACGAGATGATGCACATCAGGCGGCAACGCGACCCCTCTGATTCTCGCCCTGTTGGCGACCAAACCGCTGCCGTGGACCGGCGCCAGTTCTTGCGATGTGGTCGAAATGGTCTCATGATGGCAACGGCTATCGGGCTACTGGCGCGTTCCCCGGCCCGGGCGGCGGCCGCGCCGTGCCAACTCGGTATGAACATCGGCGAACCGTTCGGCGCGAACCGCGCCCCCCTTATCCCCCAGTATCTCTATTCCGTCCTGCAAGCGTCGGGAACCAAAGCCGTGCGCCTCCACCTGGTCAACGGCGGCTTCGGCGACGATTGGGAAGGATTTTGCCGCGCCTATACCGGCTATATCGACAAGTTCATCCAGCATGGCTCGCGCGTCATCGGCCTGGTATCGAGCGAGACGATCCCGGGTACGCCGGCTCAATGGAACGCCAACAGCTACGAGGTCACCGGCAAGAGCGGTGCGAATCCGTACCTGGAGAAACGGTCCGACTTCCTCGCCTTCATGGCTGCGCGCTGGCAGGGGAAAATACACCGCTACGAGATCTGGAATGAGCCGAACGAACCCGAGACGGCCATCTACCCTTCCAACTTCGTCGACCTCCTCGCCAAGTGCTACCTGAAGCTAAAGTGGAACGCAATCCAGGGCGTGCGCCTGACGTCCGGCGGCATCTATGCGCACGATATTCAGGGCTACAACTACGCCAACTCCGCCGCAAGGTATCTCGATAGCCTGCTCTACACCGGCCTGCACGTGACGGGACAGTTCTCCTGGCTCCTGCGCACCTACGGCGAATGTGCCTTCGATGAAGTGGGCACGCACCTCTACGTCAGCCAGACCCGCGGCATGCATGCGGGCGACATTACCGGCATCGCCTCCTACCTGGATCACTACAAAGCGGTCCTTGCCCGCTACGGCTTGGCGGCGGGACTACGAATCACCGAAGCCGGTTGGGAGGTCGGTCCACGGGCGACCACGGTGGAGCAGCAGGCCGGCAATATGAACAACCTCATCGCCATCTGCCGGCAACGAGATGATGTCGTCGGCCTTATGGTCTATAAGCTCATGGACGAGTCGACGGACGCGCGCTGGGGCGTGACGGCCTCCCTCCAGGAGCAATATTCCCCTCGGCAGGGCTACTTCGACTGGGCGCAGGCCAACGGCGTGCAGCAGATTACCGTACCGCCAGTAGACTGGAGTTAGCGTGCCTGTACCGGGCGCATCTCCGATTTGCGCAGGTGCCCGGACGCAGCGGCATCAGTCCGGAACATTCGTCTCGCCATCGGCGCCAGCGCCGGGCCGGCGAGCGGCGCGGCCCACGAGCCAGGCGGAACCGTGCACGACGATGATGCCCGCGGCCAATGCCGCCCAGCTCGCTTCAGACGCCGGCACCTGGTCGTAGCCGTACGTCCAAGCGCGCTGAGCGGCCGGCACGACGCCCACCATCGTCTCCGCGCCCGCGGTCGACAGGGCCCAGCCCGCGCCGACGACAACGGCGATCGGCAACAACCAGAGGCTCCGGCGCTTCGCCCGGCGGAGCGTAACCCCCCCGAGCAAGCCGACCAGGAGGGCGGCGAGGAAGCCGCCGACCGCGATCTGGGGCCCGCGCTGCACAATTCGCGGCGGCGGCGATTGGACCGTGAGCGCCAGCGCGGCGGCGGGTATGCCGTCGAAGGCGCCCGTCAGGTCATCCCCGCCACGCGTCAATACCGGGCGACTCGCCGCCAGCCAGCCGGGAGGAAGGTTGACGCTGACCGCGAGCTGACCGAAGCTCGCCCACTGGCGAGCCGGCGCCAGGACGTAGCCGATCTGCCAGTAGCGCGTCGGCGAGCCGTCGGAGTAGGCGGTGGCGCGGGCGGAATAATGGACCCGGATCTGGTGGACACCCGGCGGCAAGGTGATGGCGAAAAGCAGGGCCCCGGCGGTGGGCGTCTGGTAGGGCAAGTCGGCGCCCGCGATGCCGGGGGTGGTGGCCGGCGGTTGCCAGCTCGGCGGCAACGTCGCCGGGCGTGTGCGCTGAAAGGGCAAGGCGCTGCCGTCCAGCCAAACCCCCGCTCCCGTCTCGGCAAGCGCCGGCGCGACGAAGAGGAGATCGGTGGGCGTCGTGCCGCCCACATTACGAACCTGATAGGTGGCATCGACCAGGGCCGGCTGATCGGCGGCGAGCGGTCGGAGATCCAATCGCAAGTCTTCCCTGGCAATGGCGATGGCCTGAAGATCGCCGGACGGTTCCCCTACAGGGTCGCCGGTCTGCACCGGGTTCGCCATATTCGCGCTTGCCGGGGCCGGCACGAAGCAAACCAGGAAGGCGCTCAGCAGGAGCAATACCTTCACCACGGGCGTCATGTACGATCTGTCCCAACCTTCGCCGGAGGAGCAGCCTGGCTGCCCACCTGGTGTCGTTTCCGTCACCGGTCCGGCTGAGTCATGCCGTGTTCGCCGAGCGCGGTCTCCGCCGACATCCGTCGCAATACATCCATCCTGACTCACGCCGACGCGCAACGGCGCTCACTCCGCCGCGAATGTCGTGCGCAGCGCCTGGGCCTGCCCGGTCTCGGCCGACCGGTAGCCCGATTCGAAAATGTCGATGACATGGCGGGCTTGCTCGGCGGTGACGGGCGAAGGGCGACCCTCACGAATCCAGTCCACCAACTGCATGATGTCTTCGTAGACGTGGGCCTCCTGCATCGTGCGGTGCTGACCGACGACGTGGGGGAGCAGCCAGGTTTGCTGCTGGTGGCGCGGTGCCTGCTCCGCCAGGTCCCGACCGGGGTAGTCGAAGGGCTGACCGTTCAATTTGCCGCCGACGATCGAGCCACCGGTGCCGAAATAGCTGCCGGAAAAGCCCTCCGTGAGGCGACCGGCGACGACGCCGTAGACCAGTGCGAACACGCTGGAACCGAAGTCCAGCAGCATCAACGTATTGTCGTCGGCGTCGCAGGGCACCATCCGGCCCCGGAACTCCCGCTCCGCGATACGCACGCCGGACATGGCCGTCACCCGTTTCGCCGGCCCCAGCATGGTCGTCAACTCGTGCAGGGAATAGACGGTCATATCGTAGAGCGGACCACCGCCGGGCTTGCGGAAATACCAGGAGGGATCGATGTTAGAGAGTGGGTCATCGCCCTGGCGAACCGCTTCCCGTTCGTGATACGTGCCGAAGGCCGCGCCGCAGGCCGCCCAACAGAGCGTGCCGATGGCGCCCTCGCCGATCAGCTTGCGGATCTGCTGGACATAGGGACGCAACACCTGCCCCGGCGAGGCAACGATCTTCAGCCCCTTGCCGCGCGCCGTGTCGATCAGGTCGGTGGCTTCGGCGACGGTGGTCGTCATGGTCTTGTTGAAGTGCAGATGCTTGCCGGCGGCCAGCGCCTGGCGGCCCTGCTCATAGTGCAGCCCGATCGGCGACGCGATGCTGACGGCGTCCACCTCGCCGTGGGCCAGCAGGTCGGCGTAGTCGGTGAAGGCGCGCGCCACGCCAAAGCGGGCGGCAGCGGCCTCGGCGCGCCCCGGCACGGGGTCGCAGACGGCCGCCAGGTGCACGCGATCCTGTACATCTTCCTGGCTGAGATGGGGCAGGATGCCGCGCACGGCGATGCTGCCCGCGCCCACGACGCCGAGCCGAACGATGTCTGTCACTATCGGTTGGTCCTCTCTCCCGGCAACTGCCGGAGGCAGCGGCACACTCGCATCAAGGCACGCCGGTCGCCGGCCAACCGCCATCGCCGGCGCGCTCCCCCACCGAGCACCCGTCGAGGACCGCAAGCCAACCCATCGTCCCCGGCGCTCTCTCTGCAGGATGGGCCGCATTGCACGGCCGCCGCAACAGGGATGCTACGCAAGCTGGACGACACTGTCAATCGGTCGGCCGGATCTCTGCAATCCCAGCCTACCGGAAGGCTCCTCGCTCCGCAACCAGTCGCGGGGTAGGCGTCAGCTCCGCTGGGCTGTTGACACTCCCCTCGGCACTGTCTATGCTCGGTTGAACCAGAGCAACGGCCCGTGGAACCGTTCGCATGCATCGGATTCGTTTGTGGTTCATGGAGGAGCTATATGATGCCGTCAGGACGCCCTACACCGACCCGCCGCGCACTGCTGACCGGCCTGCTCGCCGGCTGCGGCGTCACCGCCCTGCTGGCCGCCTGTGGCAGCGGCGGCAGTACGAATGCGACCTCCTCCACCACCGCCGCTTCCGGCAGCACCACTGCCAGCGCCGCGAGTAAGGCCGCGACCACGAGCGCGGCGAGTACCGCCGCTGCCACATCCTCCGCGACGGCGTCCGCCAGCGCTCCGGCGGTGCCGACACCGTCCAGCAAGTCGACCGTCAAGTCGGGCATTCCGGTCGTCAATTACCTGTGCGTCTTCGCGTCGGGCAAGGAATACGACTCCTATGTCACGGTGTTCAACCAGTTCAATCAGGAGCACGACAAGCTCCAGGTGAATGTGCTCCCGAGCACCGGCAGTTTCACGACCACGCGCCAGAAGATCCTGGTGGCCCACGCCAGCGGCACGACGCCCGGCGACTTTTATGAAAACGGCTGGGGACCGTTCACGGATATGGCGGACGAGGGCGTCATCACCGACCTCAGCCCGCTGATCCAGACCGCCAAGTTCGACCTCAGCGTCTTCATCCCCAACGTCATCCAGGCCTGGCAATATCAGGGCAAGCAATGGGCGATCCCGCCCTTCGTCGCCGCCGACGCCCTCGGCTACAACATGGACCTGTTCGACGCCGCCGGTCTCAAATACCCGCCCGCGGACCCGACCGACACCGCGTGGACGATGGCAAGCTTCCTGGATACCGCCCAGAAGCTCACCAAGACCGGCACGCAATGGGGCTACGGCGGCGGCAACAGCGGTGCCCCGACGTCGTTCAACGCCTTCGGCTGCACGGACGGCACCTTCTTCGGCCAGCAGCCCTGGGACGACAGTCAGCAGAAATGCCTGATGGATACCAGCGAATTCAAGCAGGCGATGCAGTACTTCTACGACCTTGGCGCCACGAAGTACCATGTCATCCCGACCAGCGACGAGTCGAAGGGCTTTCCCAAGGGACTCGATACGAACCTGGAGACCGGCGTGATCGGCATGCAACCGATCGTCGGCCTCATCAACAAGGCCAAAGTCAAGAACCGGCTGGCCCTGGCCACCCTCCCCTACACCGGCACGGCGCCGAACCAGAGCGGTCGTTTTTTCGCCGACGGACTGCATATCGACAACAGCAGCAAGGTGAAAGGGGAGACCCTGTCGGTCATCCAGTGGTTGATGACGCCGGACCCGAACGCCGGCTACGCCCTGGGCCTGGGTCAGCCGGTGTCGTCGCTGAAGGCCGGCAACCCGAAGATGGCGGAGGTCTACCAGAACGAGACCGGGGTCGATCCCAAAGCGTTCACGCTGCAAGCACAATACTCGCACAACTCCGGCAACGGGATGCTCAAGTACGGCAACTACGGAAAGGTGGGGACCCTGGTCAATCCGATCTTTGCCGACTTCCTCGCCGGCAAGATCGACGTCAATACCTACACGACGCAGGCGACGCAGTTCATCGACCAGAACCTTACGCAGAAGACGACCAGCATCGAACTGAAGCTTGCTGCGAACCCGTATGCGCCGCGCCGCACCCCCTGGCTGTGACGCTCATGCCGCACAATCGACAGCAAAGATGGCCGACAAGGGTGCGTTATTGGTCCATGCATGGTTCCCCCGGCGCACTGCTCGATTGACCTTCGCGATTGACTGCCGTGACGCGTCGGCAGCGGATGGAGGGACCCTGATCTATGCTTTCACCTGAGGTCGCGGCCGCCGTTGACAACCTCTTCGCCTTCACGCGTGAAGGCCGCCATCCCGGCGCGGCGGTCATGGTGATCCACGACGGCATGGTGCAGCATCGCCGCGGCTACGGCCTGGCCGACCTGGAGGTTGGGACGCCGATCGGCGGCGACACCGCTTTCTACCTGTGCTCGCTCGCCAAAGCCTTCACGGCGATGGCCGCCATGCTCCTGGCGGAGGCTGGGCAGGTGCACTATGACGAGTCAGTGCGCCGCCTCGTTCCCGAGTTGCCGGCCTTCGCCGACCCGATCACCGTTCGCCACCTGCTCCAGCACACCGGCGGCCTGCCCGATTACTTCCGATTGGGCAAACGGCGCGACCTGGCCGAGCTCACCGGCTTCACCAACGCCGACGTGCTGGCCTGGCTCTGCCGGCTCGAGGGACTGGACTTCGCCCCGGGTGAGTGCCGGCAGTACAGCAACGCCGGCTACGTGCTGCTGGCGATCCTCGTCGCCCGCGCCGCCGGCCAGCCGTTCGCCCATTTCCTCAAAGCGCGGATTTTCACGCCACTCGGCATGCGGCGAACCCTGGTCTATGATGAGACGGATCCGGACGTGTCGCCTCTGGCCCACGGCTACTTCGGCGGCACGTCACCCGACGACACCGCCTACCAGCGCTGGGACTACCACCTGCGCACGGCCGGCGGCGGCGGCATCTTCTCGACCATCGACGACCTGTACCACTGGGACCAGGCGCTCTTCACGGAGCGCCTGGTTTCGTCCGCCACGCTGCGCGAAGCCTGGACCCCCGGTCACCTTAACAACGGGGAGGCGTTCGGCTATGGGTTCGGCTGGGAAATCGGCACCTTCCGCGGCCGGCGGCAGCTCGCCCACAGCGGGAACCTCGCCGCCTACCACGCGCGGCTCCTGCGCTTCCCCGACGACGGCTGGACGGTGATCGTCCTCGCCAATGCCGACCGGGTCAA
>JAICXR010000384.1 GCA_025980355.1 Chloroflexota bacterium
AGCTCTCCGGGTGCAGATCGAGTACCAGGACGGTCTGCAGCGTCATGGCCGGCTCCAACTTTTTGACCTGGAGATGACCCTGGCGGGCGGTGGCCGGCCAGTGGATGCGCCGGATGCTGTCGCCCCGCTGGTAGTCGCGGACGCCGATCACCCGCGAGGGGTCCTCGGAGAGGGGGTTGCGCGAACGCAGCGCGCCGAGCGGGGTGCGTGAGGGCAACAGCAACTGTTCCAGCGGGACGATTCTGGGGTAGACGATCAGCCGGTCGGTGGTGGCGCCGCGCAGGATGCGATCCTCGAAGCCGAAGACGTCGCCATAGCTGAGGGTCAGCGGTCCCAGCGCATAGAGGCCGCGCCGCGAGCCCCGCACCGCGTACTGCAGCTTTTGCACGCCGTGCGAGGGGATATAGGCCGCCCCGTTATGGGGGGCGGTGTAGCCCAGCCGCAGCGGCAACCGCTCGCTGAACTGCAGCCAGGGAATCGGGATGGCGCTGCGGTTGGTGACCTCCAGGGTCACGGTGGCGACCTCGTCGAAGAACAGGTGGCTCTCGTGGAGGCGCCGGTAACTGAGGACATCCGGCACCCGTTGCATCCACCAGCGCACGAACAGGAAGACCGCGACGAAGAAGTAGGCCAGCGTCACGAGCAGCCCCGCGTCGAACAGCGCAGCGACGAGCGCCAGGAACAGCAGCAGGGGGACGAAGGGTGGCACTAGGCGCGCCTCATCTGCCCGTCCCCGCAACGTCGTCGGCGATGCCGACTTCGATGTCGGTCAGCAGTTGCTGGACGACGGCGTCGCGGGTGCGGCCGCGCACTTCACTCTCCGGTTTGACGATGAGGCGGTGGGGCAGGACGGCCGGGGCCAGCTCTTTGATGTCGTCCGGCGTCACGTAGTCGCGGCCGCGGATCAGGGCGAGCGCCTGGGCAGACTTGTAGAGGGCCAGGCTGCCGCGCGGGCTCGCCCCAAGCGAGAGGTCGGGGTGGCGACGGGTGGCGGCGATCAAGCGGAGCAGGTAGTCGATCACGGAGCGATCCAGGTGGACGTCCTGGGCCAGCGCCTGCAATTCCGCTAGATCGGCGACCTCGACGGCCGGCTGGAGGCGGTTAATCGGGTGCTCGTGCCGCAGGTTCTCCAGAACCTGGCGCTCCTCATCGAAGTCCGGGTAGCCCATTTGCAGGCGCAGCAGGAAGCGGTCGAGCTGCGCCTCGGGAAGGGGGAAGGTCCCCTCGTACTCCACCGGATTCTGCGTCGCCAGCACCAGGAAGGGACGTGGCAGCTCGCGCGTCTCGCCGTCGGCCGTGATCTGCCCTTCGCCCATCGCTTCCAGGAGTGCGGACTGGGTCCGCGGCGTGGCCCGGTTGATCTCATCCGCCAGCAGTATGTGGACGAAGACGGGCCCGGGCCGGAATTCGAAGCTGCCCGTCGCCTGGTTATAGACGGAGACCCCGGTGACGTCGCTGGGCAGCAGGTCCGGCGTGAACTGGATGCGCTTGAACGAAGCGCCGAGCGTCGTGGCGACCGCCCGGGCCAGCATCGTCTTGCCGACGCCCGGCACGTCCTCGAAGAGCACGTGCCCCTCCACGATCAGGGCGACCAGCACCAGGTCGATGACGGCGGACTTGCCGACGATGACCTGATCGACATTGCGGTGGAACCGGCGCACGAAATCGGCGACGTCGACGCGGGCGACCGTTTCGACCGCCACCTCAGTGCTCCGCCGCGGCGGCGACCAGGCGATAGCCGACGCCGCGCACCGTCACGATCAGGTCCGGCGCGCTGGGGTCGTATTCCAGTTTCTCGCGTAGGTGCCGGATGTGCACTTTGAGCATTTCGGTCTCCCCATCGAAGTTGGCACCCCAGGCGTAGCTGAGGAGCGAATCGTGACTGACGACGCGATCCTGGTTGACCATGAGGCAGCGCAACAGTTGAAACTCCGTCGGCGTCAGGTCGACCTGCTGACCGCCGCGCACGACTTCGTGGCGACTGGTATCCAGGACGAGCTTGCCGACTTTGAGCACCGGGGGCGTGGTGGCGCTATTGTCGCCCTGGGCCCGGCGCACCACGGCCCGGATGCGCGCCAGCAGTTCCTTATGGCTGAAGGGCTTGGTGAGGTAGTCATCGGCACCGACATCCAGGCCAAAGACCTTGTCGTTTTCCTCGTCCTTGGCCGTCAGCATGATGATCGGGATGCGGCTCGCCGACCGCAACCGCCGGCATACCTCGAAGCCGTCGATGCGCGGCATCATCACGTCGAGGATCACGATATCCGGTCGGTCCCGTTGGGCCAGTTCCAAGGCTTCCTGGCCGTTCCGGGCCGTCAGCACGCTATACCCGTGCCGGCGCAGGCTAAAACTGATGATCTCGGTGATATCCGGGTCGTCATCAGCGACCAGTATTCGCACGCTCATCTCCCGCCAAAGGTAGGCGAACGATAAAGGCGGCGCCATTACCCGGTTCGCTCTCCACTGCTATGGTGCCATGATGCAGGTCCACCAGGGATTTGACAATGGCGAGGCCGAGGCCGCTCCCACCGTCCTGACGCGTCAAGGCATTGCCGCCACGGTAAAACTTCTCGAAGAGGTGCTCCCGGTCTTCGGGAGCGATGCCGGGGCCGGAGTTGCGGACGGTCAGCACCGCCTGGCCGGCGGCGACGTCGGGCTGCGCCCGGACCTCGATCCGGCCTTCCTCCGGCGTGTAGTTGGAGGCGTTGCCGAGCAAGTTGGTGACCACCTGCTCGAAGCGGCGTCGATCGGCCATGACCAGCACCGGCTGTGGCGGCAGTTCCACGTGGACCTGCTGGTGTTTGCTATCGAAGATGGCGCCCAGACCGATGACGACATCATCCAGGATACGCCGGATATCGGCCGGCTGCAAGGTGAGGCTCACCTGCCCCGCCTCCAGCCGGCTCAGGTCCAACAGATCCTGGACCAGCGAGATGAGCCGCTCAGCATTGCGGCGGGCCGTCTGCAAGAAGCGTTGTTGTAACGGTTCCAGCGCCCCGGCATCGCCGTCCAGCAGCAGGTCGAGCGAGCCCTTCACGGCGGTCAGCGGCGTGCGCAGCTCGTGCGACACCACCGTGAGGAAGTCGGATCGCACCCGCTCCAACTCCCGCTCGCGCGTCATATCCTCCAGGACGGTGACGAGGCCCAGCGTTTCCCCGTCGCGGCGGCGAATCGGCGTGGAGATGGCGTTGATGACGCGATCGTTCGCCGCCCGGAAGGCTTGACCGTTGCTGATCGGGCGGGTCACGGGGACGGCGAGGGCGGCGGCGCCGGGGTCGATCCCCAGCAGCTCGCGTGCCGCCGGATTGATCAGTTCGACGCGTCCCTCGTTATCGGTGACGACCACGCCGGTCCCCATGCTGTCGAGAATGGATTGCAGGCGTTCACGATACAGCGCCAGCTCGGCCGACCAGTGGGAGGCCTCGCCGGCCAGGGCGGCGACGGCGCCGCTCAGCCGGCCCAGCTCACCCGGCCCGGTCGGGACCGGCGTCCAGGTCTGGTGCTGGAGGAACGTCTCCACCCGCTGGGTCAGGCGGGTGATCGGGCGAAAGACGCGGTGAATCGCGATACCGACGAGGCAGCCGATGGTCGCCAGCAACAGGACCGTGCCCATCAACCAGAGGCCCCGCGTCACGAGGCCGAAGGCGGCCATGGGCGTGATGCCGAGCCAACCGGTCAGCCAGAAGGAGATCGGGGTCGGAAAGAGATGCCCGCCCCCGAAGGGGGCGGCGGCGGCCAGGGCAATGGCC
>JAICXR010000454.1 GCA_025980355.1 Chloroflexota bacterium
GACACTACCCGCGACACGGCACCGTATCGCATTGCGCCGAGTATACCAGGGCAGTGGACGGAGCGGCAACCGACCGCGGGAAGGCTTCTCCCAGCGGGCGGCGGGCGTGCACGGGGGCGATAGGGGAGACGCGCGACCGGAATGGGCGCGCGGCGGTTGAAGGCGAGTCCTTGGCGTATACTAGGGCCGGTCTGGGCCGGTATCCCGGCACTGTGCCCGCGTGTCGCGGCCCGCAAGGAGTGAAGTTTGTCCACATCGACCAATCCCCCGGTTCGCATCGGTTTCATCGGCTGCGGCGGCATCAGTCACTGGCACGTCCAGCGGCTGGCGAAAGTGCCGGAAGCGAAGATCGTCGCCCTCTGCGACACATCGGGCGCGAGTCTTGACCGCATGATCAGCCGTTTCCCAGACCTGGCGGAGTTGCCCCGTTTCAGCGATTATCGCGAGATGCTGGCGTCGGACGTTGCCATCGACGGCGTGCAACTGCACAGTCCACACACGCTGCACTTCCAGCAGTCGATGGATAGTCTGGACGCCGGCAAGCACGTGCTGAGCGAGAAGCCTATGGTCTGCACCGTCGAGCACGCCCATACGCTGCTCCGCAAGATCGAGGAGACCGGCAAGGTCTTCGCCATCTCCTATCAGCGGCATTACGAGCGGACGTTCCGCTACATCAAGCAGAAGATCGACGAGGGCGAGCTCGGCGATGTCCAGTTCGTGTCCGTGCTGCAAGGGCAGGACTGGCTGCGCGGCACGCGGGGCAGTTGGCGGCAGACGCTGGCGCTCTCCGGTGGTGGGCAGTTGAACGATTCCGGCAGTCACCTGCTGGATATTCTGCTCTGGGTCACGGGCCTGCAGGCGAAAGGGGTTTGCGCCTACTCGGAGAATTTCGACTCGGAGGTCGATATCAACACCGCCGCCGCCATCACCTTCACGAACGGGGCCCGCGGCACGATCTCCGTCATAGGGAACTGCCCGCTCTGGTGGGAGGATGTCACGATCACCGGCAGTAAGGCGGCCATCTTCATGCGCCAGGGCAAGCTGTCCTGGGCGGCGTTCGGCGATAAGGGCCCGCGCGAAGTGCCCCAGGAGGAGATGCCGGAAGGGTCCGATCCCGACCGCAACTGGGTGGAGGCGATCGCCTACGGCCGGCCCGTCGGCACGCCGGCCATCTGCGGCTTGCGCGTGATCGAGCTCACCGAGGCGGCCTGGAAATCGGCCGAGACCGGCCGCCCGGTGCAGGTGGCGCGTCTGGGGTGAACCTCACCCCCTGACCCCTCCCCGGCGCGGGGAGGGGGAACGAGGCTGGAAGGTGGTCAGCCTTCCTTCAATAGGTGGAGGCAAGGACAATGGCGGAACAGGTGAACGTCGCGCTCATCGGCTACAAGTTCATGGGCAGGTCGCACAGTAATGCCTACCGGCAGGTGGCGCACTTCTTCCCCGATCTTGGTGCCGTGCCGGTCATGAACACCCTCTGCGGCCGCGATCGTCAGGCCGTGGAGCAGGCGGCGGGGCAGCTGGGCTGGCAACAGGTGGCGACCGATTGGAAGGACGTCGTCCGGCGGCCCGACATCGACCTCGTCGACATCGTCACGCCGGGCGATTCGCACGCCGCCATCGCCATCGCCGCCGCCGAGGCCGGCAAGCACGTCTTCTGCGAGAAACCGCTGGCCAACACCGTGGCCGAGGCGGAACGCATGCTGGAGGCGGTGCAGAAGGCCGGCGTGCGCAATATGGTCGCCTTCAACTACCGGCGCGTGCCGGCCATCGCCTACGCCCGCCAACTGATCGACGAGGGGCGCATCGGCCGCATCTACCACTTCCGGGCCCGCTACCTCCAGGATTGGATCATGGACCCGAACTTCCCGCTGGTCTGGCGGCTTGACAAGAATGCCGCCGGCTCCGGGCCGATGGGCGACCTGGGGGCGCATATCATCGACCTCGCCCGTTACCTGGTGGGGGACTTCGATGAGGTGACGGGCATGGCCGAGACCTTCATCAAGGAGCGGCCGCTGGCCGAATCGAGCGACGCCGGCCTGGGCGCCAGCGGCGGCGCGAAGAAGGGGCAGGTGACGGTGGAGGACGCCGCCGCCTTCGTCACCCGTTTCACCAACGGCGCGATGGGCACGTTCGAGGTGTCGCGTTTCGCCGGCGGCAACCGGAATGCCAACACCTTCGAGATCAACGGCAGCAAGGGAAGCATCCGCTTCAACCTGGAGCGGCTGAATGAGCTGGAATTCCTTGACCTCACCCAGCCGTCGACCGAGCAGGGCTTCCGCGACCTCATGATCACCGACGGCGCCCATCCCTACATGGCCGCCTGGTGGCCGGCCGGGCACATCATCGGCTGGGAGCACACGTTCACCCACGAGGTGCGGGACCTGATGGCGGCGATCGCCGGCAAGGTACCGGTCCATCCGGACTTCCTGGATGGCCTGCGCGTGCAGCAGGTGCTGGACGCGGTGGAGCGGGCCGCCAGCAGCAGGCGCTGGGAGCGCGTGGCGCGCTAATCGCCGGCGACCGGCGGCCTGACATAACGAGAGAGAAAATCATCGTGCAAGTTGGCATCCTGACGGCGCCGTTCGGCCGTGAGCCGCTCCTGGACGTGGTGCGCTGGGCCGGCGCGAACGGCATCGGCTCCCTGGAGGTGGCGGTGGGGCCGGGCAGCCGGCACTGCGACGTGCGGACGTTGCTGGAAGGCAACTCCGTCGACGAGCTGAAGGCGGCCTGCCGGGAGGCCGGCACCGCCATCACCACCCTCTCCGCCTACGCCAACCAGTTGGAACCGGATCTGGAGCGCCGGAAGGCGACGAACGACTACCTCAAGCGCACCATCGACGCCGCCCAGGCGCTGGGGCTCGACGTCGTCTGCACCCTCGGCGGCATGGCGCTGCCGGGTAAGGACAAACTGAAGACGATCCACGAGGACGCGGCGGCGGTGTACGGCCCCCTTGCCGAGTACGCCGCCAGCAAAGGCATCAAGATCGCCCTGGAGAACTGGTAC
>JAICXR010000308.1 GCA_025980355.1 Chloroflexota bacterium
CCTCGCCATCGGCGGCTTCGGCCTGATGAACATCATGCTCATCGCCGTGACCGAGCGCACCCCCGAGATCGGCGTGCGGCTGGCGGTGGGGGCGCGCCCGGCCGATGTGCTGGCGCAGTTCCTGGAGGAGGCGGCGACGCTCACCCTGGTCGGCGGGGCGGTCGGCGTGGCCGCCGGCTACCTGGCGGCGGGCGTCCTCACCCACGCCGTCCCGGCGCTGGCGGCCCACCCGGCCTGGCCGCGCTCGGGCGCCGTGGGGCTGGCGCTCGGGGTGTCCCTCAGCACCGGCCTGCTCTTCGGGCTCTATCCTGCCTACCGCGCGGCCCGGCTCAACCCGATCCAGGCGCTTCGATACGAGTGACCGCACCGCCACCGGGGCCTTCCGAGGTGGCGCCGCCGCCCGAACCGTGGCCGGGTCGCTCAGGATTCTCGGGTCCGTAGGCGAAGCGTCCCGGGGCCCCGGCGCCGTTTACGCCACGTCCACGACCACTTTGCCGAATCGGCCCGGGTCGTCGAGCGCCCGCATGGCGTCCGCAGCTTGATCGAGCGGGAAATGCCGCCAGATCACCGGCTGTACCCTGCCACGGGCCATGGCATCGAGCACCGCCTCCAGGTCGCGGCGAGCGCCGCCGGTCGAGCCGATCACTTGCTGCTGCTGCGCATAGAACGGCGCAAGGTTGAGCTGGGCGTCCGGACCGGTGAGGATGCCGCAGATCACCAAACGCCCGAGCGGTGCCAACGCCTGCATGTTGGTGCCAAACATGCCGGCGCCGATCGAATCGAGGATGGCGTCGACACCGCGGCCGGCGGTCAGTTCGCGGGCGCGGAGGGCGACATCCTCGTTCTGGCGGTCGATGACCGTGTCGGCGCCAAGTTGACGTAAGCGAGGGGCGAGCGCCGCCCGGCCGGTGACCGCGTGCACGACGGCGCCCCGCAGCTTGGCGAACTGGATGAAGAAGGTGCCCAGTCCGCCGCTCGCGCCGGTCACCAGGACGTGATCGCCCGGCCCGACGCCGGCCCGCTCCGTCTCGTGCCAGGCGGTGACGCCGTCGAGCACGGCCACGCAGCCGGCGTCGAGGTCGAGGCCATCGGGGATCGGTAGTACGTTCTTCGCCGGGACGACCACGTACTCGGCGAAGCCACCCTCGCTCGGCAGGCCCACCATAATGGGCGCATTGGCGGAGTGCGGGTCGGCGTTGCAGGCTTCCTCCCGGCCCCGGAGACAGTAATGGCAGCGTCCGCAGAAGACCCGAAAGGCGACCGAGACCCGCTGGTCGCGCCGCAGCGGGCCGGCCAGCGCGCCGACCTCCTCCACCACGCCGCTGATCTCCGAACCGGCAATGTGGGGCAGGGCCAGCCAGTTCCAGCGGCCGGTGGCCTGGCTGCGATCGACAGGATTCATCCCGCAGCGCCGGACACGCACCAGCACCTCGTCCGGCGCCGGTGTCGGACGGGGAACATCGACGACCCGCAGGCCGTCCGGTCCGTCGAATGTCGCGATCTGCACGGCTCGCATCGTGTCTGCTCCTTGTGCTCCTGTTGTATGCTGTGCGTTCATGACGGCGGTCGTGAGGGGCCAGAGGCCCCATGGTCAACGGTTAGTATAGGCGAGGGATGGCCGACGTGTCGGGGTTCGCCGCGTGGGCGAGATCCAGCCCGCCGAACGTGGCGACGAATTGCGGAGCGCCGGGCATGAGCCGGCGGCACTGGGGGCGCACGTCCGTTGCGGCACTCGCGCTGCTCGGTTGCGTCGCCTGCGCCCCTCCCCCGCGCGGCGCCCTGTATAACAAACTCATCGCCCCACCGCCGGCCGCCGCCGTGGCGCCCAGCGGCGCCAGTTTGGCGCAGTACTACACCCTGGGCGCATTCCGGGTGGCCGACCAACTGGCCGCCGCTTCCAACTCCCTTGACGACGGGCTCGTGGATCGCCAGCAGGGGCTCATCAGCGCCGCCTACCTGACGCTGATCGCCCAGCGCAGCAACGCTGCCGCCCAGAGCGCGCTCACCGAGGCGAACCAGCTCTCGCCGCCGCCGGAGATCCGCAGCCAGGCGGATACCTTTTACGCCGCCGCGGTCGCCCTGGCGACCGCCGTCGGCGACACGCAACAGGCGCTCGACGCGCCGAACGGCGGCGATACGTCCGCATTGCTCACGGCAACCGAGCATCGTCGTACCGCCGCCCAGACGCTGGAATCGGAGATGTCCGCCTTAGAATCCGTGAGCTGGGGGCAGCCGACCAGTAACGTGCTCCCGTAACGGCGTGAACGCAACCACCCTCACCGGAGTGGCCGGACCGAAGGCCTCGCTGCCAACCGCGGTCGCGCGGAGACATGGCCCGGGAGCGAGGCGTGCTGTGAGGAGCGGACGCGGCACTGATCTTGCAATTGTCGTAGTCTTTGGTGTGATCGCTGCCCAGGTCTGGATATCGCCAGCGCCCGTGGGGTGAATGGCGATGCCACGAAAAGGCAGAGAGTAAGGGCCAGCAGCACGTGGATAACCGTCCGGCGCCACGACCAAGTATCGACTGGGCGCGCACCCGCGATGTGCTCATCAGCATCATCGCCTTCGGCGTCATCCTGTCCACCGCTGGGCAGATTTTGCGCAACGTCACCCAGACCGTGCTCATCTTCATCGTCGCCTCGTTGGTGGCCTTTGCCCTGGTGCCGATCGTCAACGGGCTGGCGGACCGCCGGGTGCCCCGCCTGCTGGCGATAGCGATCGTCTACTTCGGTCTCCTCCTGCTGATCATTCTGGGCGGCTACTGGATCGGCGGGCAGCTCGTCACGCAGATTAATACCCTGGTGACGCAGTTGCCGACATCAACCACCCAGGTGCAGGGCTTCCTCAATCAACTGCAAACGTGGCTGTCGGCGCACAACCTCGACATCAATCTCCAGTCCCAGTTCAGCGGCGTCCTGTCCGGACTGCAGAATCAGTTGAGCGGCGTGCTGAGCCAGAGCCTGAAGATCGTTACCGGGCTGACGACGGCCGTGATCAGCGTGGTCCTGGTCATTTTCTTCAGCATCTACCTGGTCGCCGACTCGCAGCTCATCAGCCAGAATGCGCCTCGCCTGGTACCCAGGCGCTACCAGCGCATCGTCCGCTTCGTCGAAGTCACCATGACGGAGAAAGTCGGTGGCTTCATCCGCGGGCAGATCGTCATGGCGATCATCGTCGCCGTGACGACCGGTCTCGTCGCCGCGATCTTGCGGGTCCATTTCCCGCTCATCCTGGGCGTGCTCGCCTTTTTCTTCGAGTTGATCCCGACGATCGGGCCGATCCTGATCGGCCTGTCCCTGGCGCTAATCGCCGTATTCCAATCCTGGGTCCTGCTCGTGGAGGTGCTGGTCTTCTACATCATCCTGCATACGATCGAGAGCAACGTGCTCGGGCCGCGCATCGTCGGCCAGGCCGTGGGGTTGCCGCCGTTTGTCTCGCTGGTGGCGATCGTCGCCGGGGCCGAGGCCGGCGGCATCCTGGGGGCGCTCTTCGCCGTCCCCGCCACCGCGCTCTTCGTCACCCTGGCCGGCGCCGCCATCGAAGAATGGAAGGAGCAGGCTATGGCCGTCCCCGAAGCCCTGCCCCACGACATCGTGCCGGCCAAGCCGGCGGACAACGAACCGGCGCCGCGGCCCTGATCGCCGTTCCTGCGCTATACTCCGCGTCGATGCAACTATCCGCCTCCCCGCAAGCGCCCGTGGCGCTGGTCCTCGCCGGGGGCGCCAACTCGCGCTTCTGGCCCTTGCGCGAAAAGTCGCTGCTGCCGCTCCTGGGCCAGTCGTTGCTGCACCGGCATCTGGCGGCGCTGGCCGGGGCGGGCATTCGGGACGGCGTGATTGTGGGTACCGCCGCCAATGCCGCCCAACTGGAAGCGGAGGCGGCGGCGCTCCCGGCGCTGCGGATGCGCGTCGTCGTGCAGGCCGAGCCGCGGGGCCTGGGCGACGCGATCCTCACCGCCGTGCGCGCCCTCCCCCCAGGCCCCGACCAGGCGTTACTGGTCACCCAGGTCCACGATCTCGTCTCCGGCGACCTGTTGACCCGAGTCGTCGCGGCCTACCGGGCGAACCCCCAGCGCACCTATCTTGCCGCCTACCGCACGCCCGACTATTTCCCAGGCGGCTACTTTCGCCTGGATGGCGACCGGGCGGTCGGCCTCGTCGAGAAGCCGGACGCCGGGAACACGCCGAGCGACCTGGTCAGCATCGTGATCCGGCTCCATCGGGATGTGGCGGGGCTGGTCGAGGCGCTCGAGGCGGCCTACGCCGCCGGCGGGCCGGACGACCACTATGAGCGCGCGATCAACGCCCAGATGCAGCAGCACGAACACGCCCTGGTGGTCCACGAGGACGCCTGGGCGGCCATCAAGTACCCGTGGCACGTCCTTGATGCCGTCGACCTGCTCCTGAACGGCGTCACCGAGCCGGCCATCGCCGCCGACGCCGTGATCGACCGGCAGGCGTCCGTCCGCGGCAACGTCGTCGTCGCCCCCGGAGTGCGGCTCTTCGCTGGCGCGGCCGTCGTCGGCCCGGCCTATATCGGGCGGAACACGGTCATCGGCAACAACGCCCTCGTCCGGCACTCCTGCGTCGAGGCCGACTGCGTGGTCGGCTTCGGCAGCGAAGTGGCCCGGAGCTACGTCGGCCCCGACTGCTGGTTCCACACCAATTACATCGGCGATTCGGTGATTGGACCGGGCAGCACGTTCGGGGCCGGCATGGTGACCGCCAATCTGCGCCACGACCATGGCCGCGTGTTCTCCGTCGTGCGGGGCGAGCGC
>JAICXR010000542.1 GCA_025980355.1 Chloroflexota bacterium
CAGGAGCCGCAGACGAACCCGTCGCATTGCAGCATGTTCACCGGGATGTACCCGTCGAGCAGCGGCGTGCGCATCCACATGGTGGACAAACTGCCGAATACCCTGGACACCCTGGCGACGACGTTCAGCAAGGCGGGCTACGCGACCGCCGGCCTCTATAGCTGGATGAGTTTCGATCCCCAGTACTGCAACTTCCAGCGCGGTTTCGACGTCTATCAGGACCTGACCCTCAATAAGCCGGGCCTCCTCTCCAATCCGGTCGTCAAGCAGGCCGCCGCGAACTATCGGGTGGCGGAGCAGTATCTGGTCGTCCCTAAACAGTTCAGCACCCTGAGCGGCCTGAATTCCCAGGTCGAAAGCGCCAGCAAGGGCCGCGCCGACCAGACGACGGATGCGGCGATCGCCCAGTTGCGGGCCTTCGGCAGCAGGCCGTTCTTCCTGTGGCTGCACTATTTCGACCCGCATTACCCCTACGAGCCGCCCGGCCAGTACGCCTCGTTGTACGACCCCGACTATCGCGGCTCGCTGAAGGGCGACATCGCCACGGTCGACGCCATCCTGGCCGGCAAGCTGGAGCCGGCCGGGGCCGATCTGCAGCGGCTGGTCTCCCTGTACCAGGGCGAGATTACCTACCTAGATAGCCAGATCTCGCGACTCTTCGCCTCACTTGATCAACTCGGCCTCACCTCCAACACCGTCGTCGCGGTGACGGGCGACCACGGCGAGAGTTTCGCGGAGCACACGCAGTTGGAAGAGGATGGGAACATTTTCCACCCGAAGAGCCTCTACAATGCGGAGGCGCGCGTCCCCCTCATGCTCCGCTATCCGCGGGCGGTGAAGGCCGGCACCGTCGTCAACGTCCCGACCCAGGCGGTCGACCTGTTCCCCACGCTGCTGGAGTTCGCCGGCCTACCGGTCCCCGGCCAATCGGAAGGGACGAGCGCAGTCGGCCTGCTCTCCGGCGCCGACAACGGCCAGCAGCGACTCGCCTTTGCCGCGATGCCGGACTACGTCTTCACCGCCGTCGCCTCGAGCCGCTGGAAGTTGATCCAAAACAACGCCAGCAATCAGCGTCACCTGTATGATCTCAGTCGGGATATCAATGAGACCCACGATGTGCTGGCCGCCAACGCCGATGTCGCCGCGCAACTCTCGGGTCAGCTCACGGCATGGATGAAGGCGGTGAAGATCTCGTCATGAGCGCGCTACCGACACACCGGATGGCAGGCCGGTCGGATGAACGCCTGGCAAGCGCCGGTATGGGGCGCACCGTGCGCCTCGTCGTGCCGGTGATAGCGGCCTTGGCGACGGTGCTGCTCGTCCTCGGGCTCTATCTGTCCTGGCGAATGGGGCGAAGCGTCGCCTGGTCCCGCACCGTCGTCCCGTTGGTGCCCCTGATGCTCGCCCTAGGCTGCGGCAGCTACGGGGCCCGCTTCGTCCGCTGGCACCTCCTGGTGCGCCGCCTGGCGCCGCAGTTGTCGCTACGCACCAGCCTGCGCATCTACATGGCCGGGTTCGCCATGGGCCTCACACCGGGCCGCGTCGGGGAATTCTTGAAGTTCTCCCTCTTGCGTGAGGCGACGGGCGTGGCGGAGGTAGAGAGTTTCAGCATCTTTCCGGTCGAACGGGCGACGGAGGCGGCGACGTTCGTCGGTCTGGCGATTGCCGGCGCCCTCTACGGCCACCTACAACTGCACCACATCGGCGCCGGCTCGATCCTCACGATCGCCGTCCTGCCGGGGCTGGCGGCGCTCGCCCTGGGCCTCCGCTTCCTCTACCGCCGGAGTACGCGCGGTGCCGCAAAGACGGCGAGCAGCATCGACACCGCCTTGCGCGGACTGCTCACGGTCGCCGGTCTCCGAGCCCTGATACCGGCGCTCTGCTGTGCCGTCCTTGCCCGTTGTTTCGACGCCACCCTGTTCTTCACCGCCAGCCACGCCGTCGGCATCACCCTGTCGCTGGCGGGGGCGGCCATGTCCTGGGGCCTGGCGGGGCTGGTGGGCGGCCTCTCCCTCCTGCCGGCCGGCGTCGGCGCCGTGGAGGCGTCGCTGGTGGCGACCGTCGTCGGCCTCGGCGGCGACGGCGCGACGGCCCTCGCCGCGGCGCTCCTGGCGCGCATCATGACGCTCTGGCTGTGGATACCGCCGGGCCTCTGGCTGGCCTTCCGCAGCGTCCGCCAGGCGGGACCGGCCGTCGCGGAACCGGCGCCCGCGGAACGCGCCGAACAGGCGGCGGGCGCAGTGGG
>JAICXR010000406.1 GCA_025980355.1 Chloroflexota bacterium
CTGTATCGGCTGACGGTGATGAACGTCATGATGACGCTGGAGTACCGCGGCGCCTTCGTCGTCTACATGTTCAACGCTGTCGTCAGTCCGCTGATCCCGCTCCTGGTCTGGCTGACCGTCAGCGCCCAGGGCGTGCCCTTGCCCTACGATCGCAGCCAGTTCGTCACCTATTATGTCATGCTCGGCGTCGTCTCCGTGCTGGCCGGGACCTGGTTGGCCGAATACCTGGCCGAAGGCATCCGCCTGGGGACGCTCTCGCCCTGGCTCTTGCGCCCGGCGCCGCGTATCGCCCACGACATCGGCAACAACCTGGGCGAGAAGATCATCAAGCTGCCCCTGCTGCTACCGATGGTGGCCCTGGCGGCGCTGCTCTTTCGCGCCGATCTGCGCCTGCCGACGGCGCCGCAGACCTGGCTGCTCTTTGTGCTGGCGCTGGTTCCGGCGGCGGTGATCGCCTTCCTGCTCGACTTCGTCATCGGTTCGCTCGCCTTCTGGGTCCAGGACGTCCAGGGGGTGATCCTGTTCGAGAAGGCGATCGCCGCCTTCCTGGCCGGTCAGTTCGTGCCGCTGGCCCTCTTCCCGCCGGCCTTCGCCGGCTTCCTGGCGGCCCAGCCCTTCCGCTACACCCTCTCCTTCCCGCTGGAGGTGCTGACCGGCAGCCTCTCCGCCCCGGCCATTATTCGGGGCTTCGCCTGGGCGATCGGCTACTGCCTCCTGCTGTGGCTCGGCTACCGCCTCCTCTGGCGCCTCGGGCTGCGCGCCTACGCCGCGACGGGGGCCTGACGGGTGCGCCGGTACCTGTTTCTCTACCGCCGGTTCCTGATCCTTGCCTTCGTCCGGCAGGCGGAATATCGCGTCAACTTCCTGCTCAGTGTCGGCGTCGGCCTGGTCAACGTCGCGCTGGCGATCCTGACCTTCCTGCTGCTCTATCGCTTCACCGCCAACGTGGCCGGCTGGTCGCAAGCCCAGGTCCTGCTCCTGCTCGGCGTCTATCGGATCGTGGAAGGGCTGATCAGCCTGCAGGTGTCGCCCAACTTGCGGGCATTGGGTCCCGCGATCCGCAACGGCGACATGGATTTCCTGCTGCTGCGGCCGGTTGCCGGCCAGTTCCTGGTGAGCTTCCGTCTGCTCGACCTGCCGGAACTGGTCAACGTGCTGGTCGGCCTGGCGCTGGCGATCTACGCCGGCAACCTGGCCGGCGTGGACTGGAGCGCCGGGCACGTCGGCGAAGCAGTCCTGTTTGGCCTCTGCGGGCTGGTCGTGCTCTATGCCCTCTGGTTCCTGATCGTCGTCTGCGCCTTCTGGTTGGTGCAGGTCGACACGCTGGACGAGCTGTTCTCCAGCATCACGCAGGCCGCCCGCTATCCTGTCGACTTCTTCCGCGGCGGCCTCCGGACGCTGCTCACCTACGTGATCCCTGTCGCCTTCGCCACCACCTTCCCGACGCAGGCGCTGCTGGGCCGGGTCGACACTCATTTCCTGCCGGTCGGCGTCCTGCTGGCCGCGGCGGCGCTGCTGGCGACCCACCTCTACTGGCGTTTCGCCGTGCGCTCGTATAGCAGCGCCAGCAGCTAACTGGCGGGGCGCTGCCGACCGGTGTAGCCCCGCCAACGGCGCTCGGCGCTCGGGTCGTTCGCCGCCGCCTTTGGCGGCGCTGCCGTCGCAATCCAGCCCCGCCGGGTGACGGAAAGGCCCTTGCCCGGTGAGGCCACGGGTTGCGGCGCGCGCCGCCGGTCGGTACTATCGGTGCTGAGCGGCGTTGCTGTGAGGAGGTTGCCGATGCTCCCGTTTGCAGGGATCGAGAACCCGGACCGGCCGGGGCTGTTCGTGCCGGAGAACGCCATGCTGTTGCGCCGCTACGCCTGGATCGAGCAACACCTGCTGCGCCTGTTGGCCGGCCGGGTCCCGGGCACTGCGGAGATGGACGGCAAGCATGCGCTGGCCCGGCACTCCTGGGAGGACGCCCAGCACGCGCGGGCCTTGCGCGAACGCATCCCCACTATGCGCACGTCGGAGAAGGTGCTCGAAGATTCGCCGGACCCGGCGCTAGACCGCTTGCTGCTGGAGCTCGGCCACGCCGCCGACCTTGCCGAACTGCTGGCCGGCACGCACCTGGTCGTCAAGGCGGCCCTGATCGACGCCTACCGCTGGCATCTGGAGACCACCAACCACGTCGCCGACTTCCCGACCGTCCGCGAGCTGCGGATCATACTCCGGGAGGAGGAGGACCAACTGGCCTGGGCACAGGATGCCGTGGCCGACCTCAGCAGAGATGCCGGCGTTGCCGGGCGCGTCGCGTGCTGGCAGGAGCACCTGCGCGCGCTGCTGGCGGCGGCCGGTGGCGTGACCGGGCGCGAGCCCCGGCCGGAGGGTGCGCCGGAGCCGCTACGCAGCGAGGAGCCGTTCCGCATCTCGCGCCATCCCCGGCGCGACCCCGCGTATCCGGTGAACTTCCAGTTCAACGAGCCCGGCGATCCGCGCGCCGAGACGGTGCCGGAGAAGCTCATCTTCATGATGCGCGGACGGCTCAACGAGATGGCGGCGACGGAAAATCCCGCCGCGACGATCTACGAGCTGGACGGGCAGCCGTTCGAATTCTACGCCGAGCTGAGCCGGCATATGTTCGATGAAGCGCGCCACAGCATGCTGGGCCGGGCGGTGATCGAGCATCTCGGGCAGGACCCGCGCACCTGGCCCCTACGGATCGGACCGGGCTACAGCTACCTGTCGATCGGTCCCCTGGAGCGCTTCGCCCACCTGGGGATCAACGTCGAGCAGGCCATGATGAAGTACCCGCCCGGCAAGCGCCAGGAATTCGAGTGGTGCCGGGATGTGGCCCAGGATGCCCTGGCCGCGATGTACCAGGACTACGACTGGTCCGACGAGGTCTACCACACCCAGATCGCCCGGCGCTGGGTGGGCCGGGCCTTCGACAATAATCGGGAGCAGATGGTGGCCTTCGCCAAAGAGGCGGGGCAACGGATGGCCGCCAATACGCGCGCCATCGCCGAGGCCTGGCACGCCAAACGGGCTGCCGGCGCCACCCTCGCCGAGGGCGACCCGCTGCCGAGCGGCGGCGAGGCCGGGGCGCCGATGGTCACGGAGTACGTCCAGGACCAGGAAATTACCCTCACCCGCGAGCAGGTCGAACGCGATCTGCAACACGTCGAATAGCGAGCGGCTGGAAGGTACCAATGGCGCAGTATCGCACCGCCATCATCGCCTGTGGCAACATCGCGCGCGTCCACGCCCGCGCCTGGCAGGACGTACCCGGCCGGCCGGTGGAGATCGCCGCCATCGCCGACTCCAACCCCGATGCCCGCCGGGAGTTCGGGGACTTCTTCGGCGTGCCCGAGGGCAAACGCTACGCCGACTACCGGGAGATGCTGGACCAGGAGCACCCCGATATCGTCGACGTCTGCTCCTGGCACGGGCAACACGCGGAAATGGTGATCGCCGCTGCGGCGCGCCGGCCCCGGGCCATCGTCTGCCAGAAGCCGATGGC
>JAICXR010000500.1 GCA_025980355.1 Chloroflexota bacterium
GCCGGCGTCCGCGGCATCTACTGCGAGAAGCCGATCGCCCCGACGCTCGCCGCCGCCGACGCCATCCAGGCCACCTGTCGTGCCGCCGGCGTCCAGCTGGTCGTCGCCCACCGCAGCCGGGAAAACCCCTACATGCGGTGGCTGCGCGCGCTCCTGGCCGATGGGCAGCTCGGGAAGGTCGAGGCGATTCGCGCCCACGGCAAGGGCGACCGCCGCGCCGGCGGGCTGGACATGGCGGTGCTGGCGCCCCACCTCTTCGACCAGATGCGCTACCTGGTCGGGGCACCGCTGTGGGTCTCCGCCTACGTGACCCTGTCCGGGCGCCCGGTCGAGCGGGCCGATGCCACCGATGGCCCGGAGGGCGTCGGGCGCATCGCCGGCGATCGCATCGCCGCGACCTTCGCCTTCGCGGACGGGGTGGTGGGCTACTACGAGACCTACCGGGGCGATCGCGCCGGCGAACACTGGTACGGGTTCGAGGTCCACTGCACCCGCGGGATCGTGGCGGTCCGCAACCTGCCTCGCGGCGAGGTCTACCGCTACCCGTACGGCCTCTGGATGCCCCCGACCGACGCGGGGGTGTGGGAGCGGGTGGCGCTCAAGGAGTGGGACGACGACCGGACCGGGAGGCCCCGGCAGGGCGACGACTTCACGCGGGAGAGCAACCGGCGGCACGCGCTGGCCCTGGTGCGCGCCGTTGAAGAACGGCGCGAGCCGGAGGACACCACCGTCCTGAGCGAGGCGGTGGCCGTGCAGGAGATGGTGGCCGCTGTCTACGCCGCGCACCTGAGCGGGCGGCGGGTGCGCCTGCCGCTGGCCGACCGGGGCGACCCGTTGGGGCCTGAGTAGACGCAGGACCGCTCACGACTGCTACCGGAGCACCTGAGACGATGGCGAACGACGGCGTGCGCGGCTATGCAGCGTTAAGTGGCTCCCGCCCAAGCCTCAATAAGCAGCGTGGCGAAGGCGCGCATGGTGGGCGTGAAATGCCGGCGGCGGAGGGACACCATTAGGAAGTCGCGCGCCAGCGCGACGCCTTCGAGGGGCAGTGCGCAGACGGCGCCCTCCTGGAGTTGCCGGGTGACGATTGTTTCCGAGATGCAGGTGAGGCCCTCACTCGCCTCCACGAGGCGCACGATGGCCTCCGGCTGATCCAGTTCCAGCGCCACGACGATCTCGTCGAACAACGGCGCCAGCGCCGCCTCCGTCAGCGCCCGCGTGCCAGAGCCCGGTTCTCGCAAGAGAAAGGACTGGCCGCGCAGGTCGGCAAGCTGCAGCCGGCCACGGCGGGACAGCGGATGATCGGGCGCGGCGATCAGCACCAGCGCATCGCGACGCACGGCGCGCGTTGCCAGTTCGGGGCTGTGGACGCGCCCTTCGACGACGGCGAGGTAGGCCGGGCGCTCGGCCTGCACGGCAAATTGGCGCTCCTGATCGCCGTCGGCAAATCCATCTGCGGCAACTCGGCGATCGCTTCCGTTGCGCCGGTGATCCGCGCCGAGAAGAAGGATGTCGTCAGTTCGATCGCCCTCACCGCCATTATCGGCGTGATGGTCGTCCTGGCGCTCCCCCTGCTCGTGCCGTTGGCGCGGCTCTCCTTCTATCAATACGGCGTGCTGGCGGGGATGACGGTCTACGCGGTGCCGCAGGTGATCGCCGCGTCCTTCGCCGCCAGCCCGCTTTCCGGCCAGGTGGCCACACTGGTGAAGCTGGTGCGCGTACTCTTCCTCGGTCCGGTGGCGTTGACGTTCAGCCTGGCCGCGCGGCGGACCGGTCAGGCGGGCGCCGGCGGGCGGCGCCCGGCCCTCGTCCCCTGGTTCACCGCCGGCTTTCTGGCGCTGGCGGCACTGCGCGTGGCCGGCCTGGTACCGGCGCCTGCCGTCGCGGCCGCCGGTCAGGTCAGTAGTACGCTGACCATCCTGGCGATGGCCGGGCTGGGTCTGGGAGTCGATATGACTTCCCTGCGCAAGGTCGGTCCGCGTGTCGGCATTGCCGTTGGCGGGTCGCTGACGTTCCTGATCCTGCTCAGCTTGACGCTCATCCACGTGCTGCAGATCCACGGGTGAGTTGCGGCGTGCCTTCGGCGAGGTGCGGTAACGCCATTTTGACAAGCCCACCGTCGCATCCTATCGTAGCGCTGGTACGCCGAGCATCCAGGCTGCCACGGACAGACGGATCGAAAGTGATGAGCGATGGAACTGGCCACCTCCCTGAATGTCTTGTATGAGGCCAACCTGGAGCCGGGCCCGGCCGTCCGGCGCTGCGTTGCCGCGGGCTTCCGGGCGCTTGATTGCAACTATTGCGACTACCAGAAGGCGCTGCTCGGCCAGACCTGGGAGCAGGAGGAGGCGTGGGCCGGGCGGCTCCGCGCGGCCGCCGAAGACGCAGGCGCCCACTTCGTCCAGATGCACGGGCCGATGTTCGACAAGTTCGGTGCAGGCGCGGAGCATGACGCGCTGATGGACCTCTGTGAACGCTCGTTGCGGACCGCTCGCATCCTCGGCGTGCCGTGGGTCGTGCTGGAGCCGGAGACGAGCGCCGGGCCCTTCGATGCCGCACAGCGCCGAC
>JAICXR010000563.1 GCA_025980355.1 Chloroflexota bacterium
GGAGGCCAGGAGGTATTCGCGGTCGCTCTCCGTCGCGGTGACGACGATGGCCGTGCGCTCGCTGCCCTGGAAGCGTTCCACGGTGTCGACGGCCGACGTCGTGATGGTGCCGGAGATCGGGTCGGTGCGGGAAAGGCAGGGGATGCCCTCGCGCAGGGCGGCGCGTTGGGCGCGGTGCGGCACCACCACACCGAGGCCCTCGACCGGGTTGAGCCAATACGAGCCGGGGTCGGCCAGCGCCCGCAACACCGGCGTAATCAGCGCCTGCTCGAACGGGTTGCGTACCTGGCTCTGCGCTTCGTCGTGCACCACCACGATGATGGGGTGCCGCGGCGAGAGGACGGCGGCGACGAACGGATCGGCATGCGTAAACGGCGGCAGTTCTTCGTGCCGCTGCGAGAAGTAGGGGATGCCGTCCTGCATATAGACCTCTCGCCGCAGGAACTCCGCCATCGCCGCGTGCAGCCGGAAACTCTCGGCAAAGCGGATGACGGGGACGCCCAGCGGCAGGAGGGTGAGGAAGAGCGATTCGTAGGCGCGGTACTGCTGGAAGGTGCGCCGCAACTCGTGGGCCCAGTCGTGCTGGACGATCGGCGGCATCTGGCGGTGATCGCCCACCACGATCAGGCGGCCGGCCGGCTTCAGCAGGAGCGCCGCCATGATCGCTTCGGGCAGGTTCATCTGGGAGGCTTCGTCCAGCACCAGACAGTCGGCGACGGCGTGGCCAAACAGCTTCTTGTCCCAGCGCTCAGTGATGCTGCCGTAGATGGCGGCCGGTGCCGCAGCGACGACGCAATACCGCTCGGTGGCGATGGTCTCCACCGGACTGGGCGTGCCTTTGGGCAGTTCACTTCGGCGGGGCAAGGCGATGACGCCGTCCGGTGGCGCCGTGCGCGGACGTAGCCGGTAGAGCGGCACCTCCAGCAGCCGGCGGTCGAAGTGGGCGGCGAACAGGTCGGGATGCCGGGCCGCCAGGAGCGCTAGTTGCTGCTTCACCGCCAGCACGTTTTGGAGCAGCACGTCGGTGGCGGCGTGGGTCTTGCAGGACAGGACGGCCCGAAACTCAAGGTCGGCCGACAGCGCGCCCTGGAGCCGAGCGAAGAGGGCAAAGGCGGTGGCATAGCTCTTGCCGGTCCCGGGCGGCCCTTGGACCAGGAGCAGCGGCGTCGCGCCGTGTTCGCCGATGTATTCGCGTTTGCTCGGCTCGAAGTCGTGGAAGAGGCCGGCGACGTGGAGCGCCTCGAGACCGGCCAGGAAGCGCCGCTGGCCGGCGACGGCCGTGGCGGGCCAGTCCGGTGTCGCCTGGTCGCCGGTCTCGTGGGCCGGCAGCGTTCCCCCCCCGCCGGCCACAACGGCCCCGGCGGCAACGGCCACGTCCCCCGCCTCCGACGACTGGGACGCCAGATAGTCGTAGAGTGTGTTGCCCGTCGGCACTCCCGGCAGGGAGGCGCAGAGCGCCGCGGTGATGCGCGAGCAGAAATAGCCGTACCAATCGTTCGGGTCCTCGTCCAGCGTGTAGCATGCATCCGCCCGGAACGGCTGGTCCATGGAACCGAAGACGAAACCGCCGGACCACGACCCGCCCCGCGAGGCGCGCAGCGTCACCTCGGCGAAGGCCGCCACCGCTTTGCCGGCGCCGTCGCGCTGCACCGTCAGGGCGGTGATCAGGCCCCGCTGGCCGTAGAGCATCTGCTTCGGCGTCGGCGTGAACGGGACGCGCTCGGCTTCCGGCAGCCGCGAGTCGACCGTCGTTCGCGGCAGGATGACCACTCCATCGCCCTCGTGCAACGTGGCGAGCGCCAGCACTGCGTCCAGCTCGCAGTCCAGCCCTTCCGCCTCCAGCCGCAGCCGGACCTGCAGGCCCTCGGAGGACCAACCGACGGCGGCGCGTTGCTCCTTACTCAAAGTCACCCGTTCGGCATCAGGATAGGTCGTCCGGAAGGCGGCGACATACTCC
>JAICXR010000456.1 GCA_025980355.1 Chloroflexota bacterium
CCGCCAGATGACGCTGCCGCCGGTCCCGCAAGGATTGGCCGTAACCTTCGGCCCGGCCATCCGCCTCGCTGGCTACGGCCTTGTCCCGCCGCGGCCCACCGCGGGCGGCACTACGCAGCTCACGCTGTACTGGCAAGCGACCGGCCGACCGACGCTCGACGAGACGGCCTTCGTCCACCTTGTTGACGCCAGCGGCAAGCTCGTCGCCCAAGCTGATGGTCCGCCGGGCGGGACTACACTGCCGTCGTCGATCTGGGAGCCGGGGCAGGCGGTCGTCGACGTCCACACGCTCGCGCTGCCGTCGTCCCTCCCGCCTGGCACGTACCACCTGCACATCGGCCTTTACAACCTGGCGAGCGGCGCCCGCCTGGCCGCCAGTGGCCCCGGCCTCAGTCCCGGCGCCGATGATGTGGACCTCGGCGCGATCCAGGTCGGGCGGTAATCCTCACCCCGGCCGACATGGTAGGCGCCAAAGCGCCCCGCCGCCGAATCGGACGCCAGACCACGGATGAATCGGGCGGCCGCCCCCCGCCTGAAGGGTTGACGGCGGGCGGCCGCGGATGCTAGGATGCCTGCACAACTGAAGAGTGCCAGGCTCTTATCCAGAGAGGTGGAGGGGTACGGCCCTGCGAAGCCCGGCAACCAGAACGTGTTCGGACGCCCGTCCGGCGCGTTGCTCGGTGCCAATTCCGGCAGCGTAACGACTCGGCGGTAGGCTGGGCGCTGCAAGATAAGAGGTGGATTGAGGCGAGGCTATCCTCGTCGCAATCGGCACGGACGAGAACTCCCAACGGGATAAGGGCTGGCCACTATGCATCGAGCGGACGGCCACCCCGGACGCCCATTGGGAGGCAACACTACGGATGTCAGCGGTTAAAGGCCTGCGCTGTCGCGAGTGCCAGCGCGAGTACCCCCAGGAACCGATCCACGTCTGCGACTATTGCTTCGGTCCGCTGGAGGTAGTCTACGACTACGACCTCATCCAGCGACAGGTGAGCCGGGAGAGCATCGCCGCCGGGCCGCGCAGCATCTGGCGCTACCGCCCCTTCCTGCCGCTGGACGGCGAGCGCGTCGTCGACCTCGGCACCGGCTTCACCCCGCTGGTCCACGCCGAGAATCTCGGCAAGCTCCTCGGCCTCGACCGCCTCTACATCAAGAACGACTGCGTCAACCCGACCTACTCCTTCAAAGATCGCCCGGTGGCGGTAGCGACGAGCAAGGCGCTGGAGTTCGGCTTCGATACGCTGGCCTGCGCCTCCACCGGCAACCTGGCCGGCTCGGTC
The DNA here is from genome assembly GCA_025980355.1 of Chloroflexota bacterium. Lineage (GTDB taxonomy): Bacteria > Chloroflexota > UBA4733 > UBA4733 > UBA4733 > UBA4733. The sequence goes on from JAICXR010000456.1 coordinate 1,284, forward strand.
GCCGCGCACGCCGCCAAGGCGGGCATGCGCGCCTTCGTCTTCATCCCCGACGACCTCGAGCAGGGGAAGGTGGTCGGCGCCGCGGTGTACGGCCCGAACCTGGTGGCGGTGCGCGGCAATTACGACGACGTGAATCGCCTCTGCAGCGAAGTGGCCGACAAATACGGCTGGGCCTTCGTCAACATCAATGTGCGCCCCTACTACACCGAGGGCAGCAAGACGCTCGGCTTCGAGGTGGCGGAGCAACTGGGCTGGCAGGCGCCCGATCACCTGCTGGCGCCGATCGGCAGCGGCGGGCTGCTGGTCAAGGCGTTGAAAGGGCTGAACGAGCTGGCGAAGGTCGGCCTGATCGACGCGCCGAAGACGCGCATCAGCGGCGCCCAGCCGGCCGGCTGCTCCACCGTCGTGGCCACCTGGAAGTCCGGCGGCACGACGATCGAGCCGGTGAAGCCGCATACCGTCGCCAAATCGCTGGCGATGGGCAACCCGGCCGACGGCTACTACGCCTTGCGCGCCATCCAGGAGACCGGCGGCGACGCCGACGACGCCAACGACCCGGAGATCATCGAAGCGATGCAACTGCTGGCGCAGACGGAGGGCATCTTCGCCGAGACGGCCGGCGGCGTCACGATCGCGGCGCTGAAGAAGCTGGCCGCCCGCGGCGTCTTCCGGCGCGACGAGGTGGTGGTGGCCCTGATCACCGGCAACGGCCTGAAGACGCAGGAGGCGCTGACCGGCCACCTGGCGCCGGCCATCCCGGTGACGGCCTCGCTGCGCGCCTTCGAGGCCGCCCTTGCCGAGCTGCCGGAGCGGCGTCCCGGCGCGACCGCGCCGAGAGAGGAGCGCCAATGGCCCGCCTCCGCGTCAAATTCACCTACCCTGCAGACCTCGTCACGGAGCCGGTAATTTACATGCTGGCGACGCAGTATCACCTGATGACGAACATCCGGCGCGCCGATGTCGAGCAGGAGCAGGGCTGGGTGGTTCTAGAACTGGAAGGCGAGGAGGTCAACCTGGAACGCGGCATTGACGCCGTGAAACGCATGGGAATACGGGTGGATCCGGTCGAAGGGGATTTGATCGCCGGCTAGCCGTGCTATTCGAGATGTTCCAAGCAAGGAAGCCGGACTATTCGGGAAGAGAGAAGAACATATGGCCATCAGTGTCCGCATCCCCTCGCCGCTGCGGCGGCTCACGGAGGGCGTCAGCGAGGTGCAGGTCGAAGGCGCAACCTTGCGGCAAGCCGTCGCCTCGTTGGAGCAGCAGTACCCGGGCATGAACGGGCGCATCTGCGAAGAGAACGGCGAGCTGCGCCGCTTCGTCAACGTCTACATCAACGGCGAGGACGTCCGCTTCCTCGGCGGCCTAGAAGCGCCGGTCACGGAACGCGACGAGATTTCGATAGTGCCGGCGGTGGCCGGGGGCGCTCGGTAGACGGTCATACCCTAGCCGGGCTGTCACTATGCCTCCAGTTATTTTCGAGGTATAGTGACAGCCGTGATGAGTGGAACGAAACGGACCGACCTCGCTGGACTGGAGGCCATGGCTCTCGCCCAGGGGGGCTACTTCGACCGGAGCGATGCCCGTGCCCATGGAATTACGGATGCATTACTCTCGTATCATGTGAAAGCGAAACGATTTGAGCGCAGCTTCCCCGGAATTTACCGGCTTCGTACCGCTCCTCTGAGTCCACGTGACGAGTATTTGCTGGC
>JAICXR010000379.1 GCA_025980355.1 Chloroflexota bacterium
CCGGCGGAGATGCCGGATTGCACCTTGCGCCAGAGCAACGGCGACAGGCCGTACCCGACCAGGCGGTCCAACAAGCGCCGGGCCTGTTGGGCGTCGAAGAGGGCCTGATTGAGCGGCTGCGGCGTCTCCAACGCGTGCTGGATCGCCGGGCGGGTGATCTCGTGGAACTCCAGGCGCTGCGGCTGCTTGAGCTTCAGCAATTCGGCGATATGCCAGGCGATCGCCTCGCCTTCGCGATCGGGGTCGGTCGCCAGCAGCACCTGGTCGGCGGCCGCGGCGGCGCTGCGCAGGTCCTTGAGGACCTGGGGCCGGCCGGAGCTGACGTACTTGGGTTCGAACGTCTCCGTGTTCACGCCCAGCTCGCTCTTGGGCAGGTCACGGACGTGGCCCATACTGGCCTTGACCGTATAGTCGCGTCCAAGGTACTGGCCAATCGTCTTGGCCTTCGTGGGCGACTCCACGATAATCAATGTCTTCGGCATGTGCGATCCTTGTCAGAATGTTTTCGGTCACTATAGGGAATCGCGGCGCACTCCGCCGTCTCCAGCCCTGACGGGCTATCCAATGTGTCTAGTTGCGCTGACAGACCGGCGCGACACCCATGCAACCACATACACCGTACCACGGGAGTGCCTTTCCGCTGTTTACCCCACGCGGCGAACCTGCTACACTGCCGGCTATGGCAGAACTCATCTATCAGCGACAGTTTCGCACCCCGAGTAGCGAAAGCTACATCATCCAACGCGACGGCCGCTCGTTCGGGCACCTGGACCTCCACTTCGGGGCGACCGAAGTGTCCGGCACCCTGATCCTGCTGGAAGAACAACCGGACGAAGAACTGCTCAAGCTGGTCGACCAGATCGATGAGGACCTCGTGGTTTCCTCGGATACCCCCAGGGAAGACCTCCTGCTGACGGTCTTCAAAGGACAGGAAATCGCCTTCTACACCGACGACTTACAACGCGGCGACGGGGAGTCCGTCGAAGAGTCGTAACCCTACGACGAGAGGTCTTCGGCCAGTTCCTCGCTGATGCGCCCGGTCATCCCCCAGAGGGTCGGCGCCTCCTGCACCAGGTGGGCGAGGAGGCGCCGCACGTCGGCGCCGCTGCGGGGTGCCAGGGTCAGGCCGACGAGCAGACCGACGCAGAGGCCCAGGGCCAGCAACCCGACGTTCCCGCGCACCTCGTCTGTCTCTCGCTCTTGCATGCGCTCTATCCCTTACCCAATTGGCATGCTAACACACCAATTTCCTCCACTATGCCCGAAAGTCGACGCTATTATGAACGGCGATCAACCACAGTCACCCAGACAGGCTAGCAGCGGTGGCGACGTGGTCGGGCGGGAGCGGGTATCCTTGCCGCTATGTTGGAGATCGTGGTTGGCGCCGCCCGGGGGCGGGAGCGTGTGCTCCGTCGCCCGGCGTTGGGCGACACCCCGGTCCCCCCGCCGATCCAGGCGGTGTACCGCAACCTCTTCGGCGCCGAGCTGACGCCGGCCCAGGCCGCCGAGCGCCTGGTCCAAGGCGTCCGCGACGGCGGCGACGCGGCGCTGCGGCGCTTCGCGGCCGCCTTCGGCGACGCCCTTCCCGACCGCTTCGCCGTCGGGCGGCAGGAGCTCGCGGACGCGGTCCGCCAGATTCCGACGGCACTGCACGAGGCCCTGCAGACCTCCGCCGGACGCGTCCGCCGTTACCATGAGCACCAGCGGCGGAGCGGCTATGTCGACCTCGATGGGGGCGCTTTCCTGGCCCAGCTCGTGCGGCCGATTGCGCAGGTCGCCGTCTACGCGCCGGGGGGCCAGGCCGCCTATCCCTCGTCGATTCTGATGGGCGTTATCCCCGCCAAGGTCGCCGGCTGCCGCCGGGTCGTGCTCGCCTCGCCGCTCCGGCGCGACGCCGCCGGTCGCGCCGTGATGCTGGCAGCGGCCCAGATCGCCGGCGTCGACGAGGTTTATCAGATCGGCGGCGCGCCAGCCATCGGCGCGCTCGCCTACGGCACGGAGACGATCCCGGCCGTGGACAAGATCGTCGGACCCGGCTCCGCCATCGTGGTGCTGGCGATGCGCGCCGTCTTCGGCCAGGTGGGGATCGGCTCCCTGCCGGGTCCCAGTGAGGCTTTGATCATCGCCGACGATTCGGCGCCCGTCTCCTTCGTCGCCGCCGATATGCTCACGCAGCCGGAGCACGGGCCGGACGGCATCACCGCCTTGCTCACGCCTTCGCTCGACTACGCGCGCGCCGTGGACGCGGAAATGGAGCGGCAGGTTCAGTCCCTGGCCCGTGCTGACACCATACGCCGGGCCTATGCCGTCAGCGGCGGCGCGGTGGTCGTCTCTTCCGTTGCCGAAGCGCTGGCCGAAGCGGACTTTTTCGCCCCGGAGCACCTGCAACTCTGTCTGCGCGACGCCATGACCTTGCTGCCGGCGGTCGGCCGCGCCGGCGCGGTCTTCCTCGGCCCATTCACGCCGGTGCCGCTCGGCGACTACGCCGCCGGCACCAACCACATCCTGCCGGTGCTGCGCATGGCCCGCTTCAGCTCCCCGCTCGGCGTCGACGACTTCGTGGTGCGCACGAGCGTGTTGCATTTTGGCCCCGAGGAACTCCGGACTCTAGCGCCGACGGTGATCGCGCTGGCCGAGGCGGAAGGCTTTGGCGCCCACGCCGCCGCCGTGCAGCGCCGTCTGGATGCCCCGGCCGGGGACGGTGCGCTAACGCCATGAACGATAGCCCGGCCCGCAGCGGCGCCTATCAGCGCCGCACCGGTGAGACGGCGGTCGACGTTCGCCTCGATCTCGACGGCAGCGGCCAGCACGCCATCGCCACCGGCGTGCTCTTCCTGGACCACATGCTCACGCACATCGCCCGCCACGGCCTCTTCGATCTGGATGTCCAGGCCCAGGGCGACGTGGCGATGGACGCCCACCATACCGTGGAGGACGTCGGCATTGGGGTCGGCCGGGCCCTGCTGGCGGCGCTCGGTGAGGGGCGGGGCCTCGTGCGCATGGCCCACGCGGAGGTGCCGATGGATGAGGCGCTCGTCGTGGTCGCCGTCGACCTCAGCGGACGTCCCTACGCCGTTATCGAATTTGGCGAGACGCTCGTCGGACGCGTCGGCGACATGGAGGCGGACCTGGCCCGCCATTTCATGGAGAGCCTGGCGATCGAGGGGCGCTTCAACCTGCACCTACGCACCCTCCGCGGCCGCAACGCCCACCACGTCGTGGAGGCCGGCTTCAAGGCCCTGGGCCGCGCCCTCGACGCCGCCACCCGACTCGACCCGCGCCTCGGTGCGGACGTCCCCAGCACGAAAGGAACGCTGCGATGAACGCCGCGTCGCCGACCCTCCCCCTCGCCGGCAAAGTCGCCCTCGTCACGGGCGCCTCGCGGGGCATCGGCCGGGCGATCGCCGTGCGGCTGGCCGCGGACGGCGCCCGGGTCGGCGTCAACTACCAGCGCAACGCCGCCGCCGCCGAGGAGACCATGGCGGCCATCGGCGCGGCCGGCGGCGAGGCCCAGTTACTGGCGGCCGATATTGCCGATCGCGCCGCCGTCGACGGCATGGTGGCCGGCCTGGTCAAGTCCTGGGGACGGCTGGACATCCTCGTGAACAACGCCGGCATCACCCGCGATGCGTTGCTCCTGCGCATGGGCGAGGACGATTGGGACGCGGTGTTCAACACCAACTTGCGCGGGGCCTATCTCTGTCCCAAGGCCGCTATCCGGCCGATGCTGCGCCACGGAGGCCGGATCATCACCATCAGCACCGTCGTCGCACAAAACGGCAACCCCGGGCAG
>JAICXR010000536.1 GCA_025980355.1 Chloroflexota bacterium
GTCAACGGGTTGCTCGCCGCCGCGAAGCACTGACCTACGCGGGCCGGTCGGCGCCGCGCCGCCGACCGGCCCGCCCGCCGAAGCCCGCGCCTCCGGGCGCCGCACCGGCCAGATCAACCGTGCCGCAAGCTCAACCTAGCGCCTATGGGGACCTACCCCTACGGCAAAAAATTGGCATCGAAGTGAGCCCCTCCACGAGCAGCAGCCCTGGTGTACAATGCCACGGCGCTGGGAAGGAGCAACAGGTCGTGTCCGAACAACCCGCCAAGCCGCGCGTCTGGCTCTGCGACACCTGGGAGGAACGCGACGCCCTGGTGAAACGGCTGGGCCGGGATCGTCTGCGCATCACCGTCATCGAAGAGATTGACGACTTCGACATCATGCAGACGAAATACCGCGTCGAGGAATTGCCGGCGGGCGGTAGCCCGGCGACGCGAGCAGAAGGGTGACGCGGCTGTTCCGGCCCTGGCTCGTGCCGCTGGTCGTACTGGCGACCATCCTGACCAGTGGTCCTGCACAAGCCGAGAGTGGGCCGGGATTTTCCCCTTTCTGGGTCGCCAACTTCATGCCCACGCTGCTCTGGTCCGGGGTGGACGATCAAGCGGTCTCCTTTGGCGCGCTGGCCCAGTTTACGCCGCTACTGGCGGTGGGGGCGGCGGGGCCACGGCTGCTGGTGTTGAACCCGGCGACGGAAGGGCTGGCCTACGTCGACGCCGGCACGGCGGGGCCGGTCGGCGCCCCCTTCCCGGCCGTGCTCTTCACGACCGCGGAAGGCGGCCGGCGTCTCGTCCGCGTGGAACTTGCCCGGACCCCGACCGAATGGGAACAGGGCCTGATGGGCCGGCAGTCGCTGCCGGCCGATAGCGGCATGCTCTTTATCTTCCCCCCCGGGGAGACGGTCGGCTTCTGGATGAAGGATACGCCAATGCCGCTCTCCATCGCCTTTATCGATGCCGCCGGGGAAGTCCTCAGCGTGCAGGATATGCAGCCGTTCAGCACAGATTCGCATTTCTCACCGGCGCCCTACCACTACGCGCTGGAGGTGCCGCAAGCGTACTTCGCCGCCCATGGCATCGCCGCCGGAGCAACCGCCGCCGTCACGTTACCATCGTCGTAGAAAGGTTCATGGTGAACATCGTCCTGATCGCCCTCGACACCCAGCGCGCCGACCGCCTCGGCTGCTACGGCTACCGCCGCCCCACCAGCCCCTTCCTGGATGAGCTGGCCGGCCAGGGCGTGCTCTTCGAGCGATGCTATGCGCCCAACATCCCGACGCATCCGAGTTTCACGACGATGCACTCCGGCAAGGAAGCGTTTACCCACGGCATCGTCAACATCAGCGGCAAAGTTGAGCCGGCGCCCGGCGTGCGCCTGCTGGCCGAGATCCTGCACGATCAGGGCTACTACACCGCCGCGGTCGACAATATGAAGCGCCACTTCCCGCGCGGCTTCGACCTCTATCAGGACTACACCTGGGACCGTTCGACGCCGGGCGTGCTGCGCAAGGCGGAGACCGTCACCGCCAACGTCCTGACGACCCTAGACGCGATTAAGGCGGCCGAGAAGCCCTTCTTCCTCTTTGTCCACTACTGGGACCCCCACACGCCCTATCTGCCGCCGGCCGAGTACCGCGACCGCTTCTACCCGGCGGACCGCGACCCCTTCGACAAGCAGAACACCAGCATGGACAAGGTGTGGGCCTTCGAGCCGTTCCGGTGGTATTTCCATAGCTGGATGCCGGGCGTCACGGACACCGCCTACGTCAACGCCTCCTATGACGCGGAGACGGCGTACATGGACGAACACCTCCGCCCGGTCTTCGCCCGGCTCAAGGCGTTGGGGATGGATTCGGATACCGTCGTCATCATCACCGCCGATCACGGCGAGGTCTTGGACGAGCACGAAGGCTATTACGACCACCACGGCCTGTACGAGTGCAACGTCCACGTGCCGCTGATCATGTGGTCGCCGGGGCGGCTGCCGGCCGGCAAACGGGTGGCGGGGCTGGTGGAGAACCTCGACCTGGCGCCGACCATCCTCGACCTCTGCGCGATTCCGAACACCGAACGCATGGAGGGCAAGAGCCTGCTGCCCACGGTGTTCGGCCTGCGCGACGGCAATTATGACGAGGCCTACTTCAGCGAGGCGTCCTGGCAATTGAAGCGGGCCGTGCGCAGCGGCCGCTGGAAGCTGATCAAGGCTCTCCAGCCAAGTTTCCACGCCGGCTCGCCGGAACGCGAACTGTACGACCTGGAGGCCGACCCCGACGAACAGCACAACCTGATCGACCAGCAGCCGGCGGTGGCGGCGGCA
>JAICXR010000077.1 GCA_025980355.1 Chloroflexota bacterium
AGGTATTCCAGGTTGACCTGGTGCACGATGCCGGTGCCGGGTGGCACGACGCGAAAGTTGTCGAACGCCTGTTGGGCCCAGCGCAAGAGCAGGTAGCGCTCGTTGTTGCGCTCGTACTCCCGTTCCACATTGGCGGCGAAGGCGAGCGTCGACCCGAACAGGTCGACCTGGACGGAATGGTCGATCACGAGGTCCGCCGGCACCAGGGGGTTGATGCGCTGCGGATCACCGCCCATGCGGGCGACCGCGGAGCGCATGCCGGCAAGGTCGACGACACATGGCACGCCGGTCAGGTCCTGCAGGACGACCCGAGCCGGCATGAAGGGGAAGTCCTTCGAGGCCTGATCGGGCTGCCAGCGCGCCAATGCTTCCACGTGCGCCGTCTCGACCGCGCCGTTGCCGGCGTGGCGCAATACGTTCTCCAGGAAGATGCGGACCGTCACCGGCAGCCGCTGCAGGCCGCCGGCCTGCGCGTCCAACGTCTTCAGATCGTAGTAGGTCACGGAGCCGCTACTCAAGGCCAGCGCCTTGCGCGCCCCCATCGGGTCGGTTTGTGCCACGGGTCACCTCTCACTGCACTCTTCGTCGTGCAGTATATCCCCTGGTCAGGCGGGTGTCTGGGCCCAGCGGACGTGGCCTTCCACGAAACGGTCGGCGAGGTCGGCGTGGTGCGGCACCACCCGGACGGTGTACCCGTGCTGCCCGCTGGAATCGCAGACCACGGCGCCGGAAAAGCGGTAGGTCCCGTCGTCCCGACCGCCGTCCCAGGTCATCCTGGTGATCGTCGGGGCACCGATGACGTCCTGCTGGTCGAGCGGGCCTTCGTACAGCTCCACGGCGACATCCTCGGGCGACAGCGCGCCGAGGCGCACCGACGCCTGGACCTGGAAGGTGCTCCCCACCGGGAGCGAGGACGGCGAGTCGGCGCTGACCTCGGCGATCTGCACCTCCGGCCACTGCTCGCGGACGCGGAGCTGCCAGGCCGCCACGTCGCGCATGCGCTGGCCGCCCTCCGCCGTGAGGTTGGCGTAGCGTTCGGCGGCGGGCATATAGCCCTGCGTGGCGTATTGCTGCACCATGCGCTGCGTGTTGAACTGCGGACAGATGGCGCGCATCGCCGCCTTCACCTTGGCGATCCAGTCGCGCGGCAAGCGGTCGTTGCCACGCTTATAGAACAGCGGGCGCACGTCGACTTCCAGGAGGTGGTAGAGGGCGTCCGCTTCGATGCGATCCTGCTGCTCCAGGTCGTTGTACTCCTCGCCGTGGCCGATCGCCCAACCGACTTCCGGCGTATAGGCCTCATCCCACCAGCCATCGAGGATGCTCATATTCAGGGCGCCGTTGAGCGCCGCCTTCATGCCGCTGGTGCCGCTCGCCTCCAGCGGCCGGCGCGGGGTGTTGAGCCAGACGTCGACGCCCTGGACCAGGTACCGGGCGACGACGATGTCGTAGTCTTCGATGAACACGACACTGCGCGCGAGCTCCGGCCGCCGCGTGAAGTGGACGATCTGGCGGATGAGGTCCTTGCCCGGGTCGTCCGCCGGGTGCGCCTTGCCGGCGATGATGATCTGCACGGGCCGCTCGCGGTCGTTCAGCAGCCGGGCCAGGCGCTCGGGGTCGCGGAAGAGCAACGTCGCCCGTTTGTAGGTGGTGAAGCGCCGAGCGAAGCCGATCGTGAGCGCGTCGGGGCTGAGCACCTCGGAGGCCAGGGCGACGTCGGCGGCAGGGGCGCCGACGGCCAGGCGCTGTTCGCGCAGGCGGCGGCGGGTGAAGGCGACCAGTCGCTCGCGCCGCCGCTCGTGCGTGCGCCAGAGCTCTTCGTCGGGGATGCTGCCGACGCCGTCCCAGATGCTCGCGTCCCCCGGCGCCTCGTGCCAGCGTGGCCCCAGATACCGTTCCAATAGCGATGCCATGTCGATCGAAGCCCAGGTGGGGACGTGGACGCCGTTGGTGACGTGGCCGATCGGCACCTCTTCCTCGGGCACCTCCGGCCAGCAGCCATGCCAGATGTTGCGGGCGATCCGGCCGTGGAGGCGGGAGACGCCGAAGCGGTAGCTCGCCAGCCGCAGGGCCAGGACCGTCGTGCAGAAACTCTCATTCTGGTTTTGAGCGTCCTCGCGACCGAGGGCGAGGAACTGCTCGCGGGTGACGCCGAAATCCGCGTAATAGCTACGCAGGTAACGATCCACCAGGTCGGGCGGGAAGTAATCGCTGCCGGCGCTGACCGGCGTGTGCGTCGTGAAGATGTTGCCGGAACCGGCAAGCACCCGCGCCTCTTCGAAGCAGAGCTCGTGCTCCGCCATCAGGTTGCGGATGCGTTCCAAAGCCAGGAACGCGGAGTGGCCCTCGTTCATGTGGAAGACGGAAGGGTGCAGCCCCAGACGCGCCAGAGCACGCACGCCGCCGATGCCGAGGATCATCTCCTGCTGGATGCGCTTCTCATTGTCGCCGCCGTACAACTGGTTGGTGATGGCGCGATCGGCCTCGCCGTTTTGCGGGTCGTTGGTATCCAACAGGTAGAGCGGCAGCCGCCCAACCAGCACTTTCCAGATGCGCACCCGCACCGGCCGGCCGGGAAAATCGACGGTGATGGCCATATGTGTCCCGTCGTCGGCGAGCACCGGCTGCACGGGCAGGTTGTGAAAGTCATTTTGCGGGTAGCGTTCCTGCTGCCAGCCGTCAGGGTTGAGGTACTGCCGGAAGTAGCCTTCCTGGTAGAGCAGACCGACGGCGACCAGCGGCAGGCCGAGGTCGCTCGCCGCCTTCAGATGGTCGCCGGCCAGGATGCCCAGGCCGCCGGAATAGATCTGCAAGCATTCCGTCAGGCCGAATTCCGCCGACAGGTAGGCGATCTGGGGGCCCTCCCCCTGACCCAGGACGCCGGGCCATTCGGGATGGTGGGTCAGGTACCGGTCCAGCCGGTCCGTGACGCGTTCCATCTGGGCGAGGAAGCCGTCGTCGCGCGCCAGCAGCTGCAGGCGCTGCTGATCGATATGGCCCAACATCAGCACCGGGTTGTGCCCGGAGGCCTCCCACAGGTCGGGGTCGAGGCGGCGGAACAGGTCGATCGCTTCCGGGTCCCATTCCCAGTGCAGGTTGAAGGCCAGGCCGATCAGCGGCTTCAACACGTCCGGTAATGACGGTACGACGCTGTAACGAAACAGGGGACGTGGCACGGTCGCTTATCCTCTACTTGCCAACGCAATCCGGCGGCTGACGGCGAGGCCGTCGCGTACCGGCAACAATACCGTATCGAGCTCCGGGTGGGCGAGCGCCAACCGGTTGTAGCGCACGTAGCGCTGCGCCCCCAGGGGCACCGGTACATCGGCAACCTGCCCGGCGTGCAGGGCGTTGTCGGAGACGAGCACGCCACCGGGCGCCAGCCGCCGCATGCAGAGATCGAAAAGCCGGTCGACCTGGGCCATCTGTTCCAGCGCCGAGACCATATCCAGGAAGATGAAGTCGAAGCTGCTGGTCCCGCCTTCCAGGAAGGCAAAACCGTCGCCCTCGACCACCGTCGCCACCGCGCCGAAGCCGCACCGCGCCAGGTTGGCGCGGGCGACCGCGGCCCGGGTGGGGTCGCGCTCGACCGTCGTCAGCCTGCCGCCGTGCCCGGCCACGGCCCGTGCCAACCAGAGCGCCGAGTAGCCGGTGGCCGTGCCGATCTCCAGGATGTCCCGCGCCGCGGCGAGCGCCGCCAGTTGCGACAGGACGTGCCCCTCGTACGGGCCGATGCAGGGGATGCCCTGGCGGACCGCTTCCTCCTCCACCGCGGCGAACTCGCCGGTGCGCGGCGGCACCGTGCCGAGCAGCCAGCGCTCGACCTTGGCGTCCGTGATGCCGGGCATCGGCGTGTCCCCCTTCGCTGGGCCGTCAGCCCCAAATATAGCCGTCCGCCTCGGCACGGTAGGCGGCGACCTGTCGCTCCTGTTCCGGCGCGTCCCAACCGAGCACCGGGCCGATCTGCGCGGCGACCGGCGGCGCGACGGCGAGCGCGGCGCGCGGCGCGAGCAGGGTCACGCCCAGGCGGCGCGTCAGCACATCACCCAGCGTCACGGCCAGCTCCCGCTCCACGGCGTACGTCGCCTCCGCCGCGATCACCGGCAGGTCGGGGACGAGCCGCTCGGCGAGGGCCGGCGTGGTCGCGGCGCTCGCGCCGATCCTGGCCGCGCCGGCGCCGTAGGCGGCGATCAGGTGCTCGGCCACGTCCCGCGGCAGGTGGGCGCGCAATTCCTGTGACAGCTCCTGGCGGGCCAGGTCGCCGGCCGCCCCACGCGGGAAGCCGCCCAACGGGACCTCTTCCGTTCGGCAGGGCGGCGCCGATTTCAGGGTGCCGTCCTGCTGGAGCAGCCCGACGACGCGATCGACCACCTTCTGCCCCATATGGCGATAGGTCGTCAGCTTGCCGCCGACGATGGCTACCATGCCGGAATTGGTGACGGTGACCCGATCCTCGCGCGAGACGGAATCGGCCGTCCGGGTGCTGGCATTGATCAGCGGGCGCAAGCCCGCCTGGACGCCGAGAATGTCGGCCTCGGTCGCTCGCATCGCCGGGGCTGCCGCGTTCACGACCTGCAACAGGTAGCGGACGTCGGACGGCGCCACCGGCGGCGCGTCCAGGTCGCCCGTGTAGGCGGTATCGGTGGTCCCGACGAGGGTCCGGCCCTTCCAGGGCACGACGAAGACGTAGCGACCGTCCTTCGGATGGCGCAATAACAGCGCTCCCTTGTCGCCGAAGGGCAGCCGGGGCAAGATCAGGTGGACCCCCTTGGCGGGCCGGACCAGCGGCCGGCGCGCCTCGCCTTCTTGACCGAGCACGGCGTCCACCCAGACGCCGCTGGCCAGGACGACGCGCCGCGCGGCGATGGCGAACTCGCCCCCGCCCAGCAGGTCGCGACAACGCAGGTGGTCGACGTGCCCGGCGCCACCGAAACCGATCGCCTCGCAATGGTTCGCGGCACAGGCGCCGTAGCGCAACGCCTCTTCCAGCACCGTGACCGTGAGGCGGACATCGTCGGTCTGGCCATCGTAGTAGACCAGGCCGCCGCTGTAGCGCGCGCCCCGCAACACCGGGAACCAGGAATAGAGCTCCCGCCGGCTCAGCCGATGGTGGTTCCGGACGTTCCTAAAACTGGCGAGAAAGTCGTAGGCGGTCAACGCCGCCGCCATCATCAGACGGTCGGGAAGCCCCGCCACCGGGATCACGAACGGCAGGGCGTGGACGAGTTGGGGGGCGAGGTGCAGCAGGTGGCGGCGTTCGATGCTGGCATCGCGCGTCACGCCCGGCTGCCCCTGGGCCATGTAGCGTAGGCCGCCGTGGATCAGCTTGGTGGTGCGGCTGCTGGTGCCGGCGGCAAAGTCCTGGCGCTCGACCAGGGCCACCCGCAAACCACGGGTGGCGGCGTCGAGGGCGATGCCGACGCCGGTGATGCCGCCGCCCACGACGGCAACATCGAACTGCTGGGACGCCAGGCGCGCCAACTGCTCATCGCGGCTGACCGGACTGGGAAAGGTCGCCTGCACTCAGCCGGCCCTCCCGTCGGCAAGCGCCACGATCGCGGCCACCACCTCCTCCACGGTCTTGCAGGTGGAATCGAGCAGGTGGGCGTCCGCCGCTGGCTTCAGCGGCGATGCCGCCCGCCCGCTGTCCAGGGCATCGCGGGCCGCGATCGCCGCGCGCAACGCGCTTTCGTCCACCACCTCACCCCGCGCCGCCAGCTCGTGGGCCCGGCGCCGCGCTCGTTCCTCCAGGCTGGCGACCAGGAAGATCTTCAGGTCGGCATTGGGCAGCACCACGGTGCCGATATCCCGCCCGGCCAGGACGCAGCGGCCGCGGCTCGCCAGCCGCGCCTGGGCCCGGACCATCTCCCGCCGCACCGCCGGCCAGGCCGAGACGATGGACACGCTGTCGTTCACGGCCGGGCTCCGGATCTGCCAGGTGACGTCCTCGCCGGCGGCCATGACGGTATAGGGGCGCCCATCGGCCGGGCCGTCCGGCAGCACGTCGATGCTCGCCTGCCGCGCCAGCGCCACCAGCGCCGCTTCATCGTCCAGGGCGACGCCGCGGGACAGGGCCAGGTAGGTCAGCGCTCGGTACATCGCCCCGGTGTCGAGGAACAGGTACTCGAGTGCGCGCGCCACGCCCTGGCCCACCACCGTCTTCCCGGCCCCTGCCGGGCCGTCAATGGCGATCGTCGCTGCGACCGGCATCGTCCTCCCCATCCTCCCGCGCCTCCGTCGGCGCGAGCATCCGCCGCAGCCATGCTACCTCCCTGCCATCAAGCGTGCGCCAATCGCCGGGTGCCAGGCGACCGAGGTGGAGCGGCCCCAGCCGCACGCGCACCAGCCGGTACACCGGCAAGCCGGTCGCCGCCAGCATCCGCCGCACCTGGCGGTTGCGCCCCTCATGCAGCACCAACGAGACGATGGCGCCGTCCGCGCCCCGGCTCACCTCTTCTACTCGCGCCGGGGCCGTCCACCCATCCTCCAGCAGCACACCGGCGGCCAATGCGTGCAGCTGTCCCGACCGCGGCCAGGCGGTCCAGACGTGGTATTCCTTCTCCAAGCCGAAGCGCGGGTGGGTCATCCGGTAGGCGAGGTCGCCGTCGTCGGTCAGGAGCAGCAAGCCTTCGCTCTCCCGGTCCAGCCGACCGACCGGGAAGAGCCGTGGCCCGGGCGGCAAGAGGTCGAAGACGGTTGCCCGCCCTTGCGGGTCGGACGCCGTCGTGACGTAGCCGGCGGGCTTGTATAAGAGGACGTACTGCGGGGCCGCCGGGAAGTGTAACGGACGGCCATCCACCGTAATGCGTTGCCAGCGCGGATCGGCCCTGGCGCCGAGTGTGGTGACGACCTGCCCGTCGACCTGCACCCGGCCGCTGGTGATCAGCACCTCCCCCCCCCGCCGCGAGGCCACGCCGGCGGCGGCGAGCAGCTTCTGGAGCCGTTCAGCGGGCATGGGGCACCCTCACCCCCGTATCCCCACCACATCCGCGTGCCCGATGATCTGATTTCCCAGCAGCCAATCGGCGGTGCCGACGGTTCGCGGGTGGAGCGCCTGGATGGCCGCGCCCGCCGAGGGGTCGACGTGCAGCTCCAACCGCACCTGACCGGCGGCCCAGGCCGGGACGGGCACGCCGCTATACCGCTCGGCCTCGAGGTCGACGGTGCCGCCGTCCAATGTGGCGAGCGGCGGCAGGTGGGGGGCCGGCCAGCGCCAGTTCGCCCAACCCGTATCCAGCAGCGCGCGCGCATCGGCGTAGCGGTCGGTGCTGCCCAGGATCACGGCAACTACCTGATGGCCGTCGCGCAAATCGGCGGCGACGAGGTTCTGCCCCGCCTCGTCCGTCGTCCCGGTCTTGATGCCGTCGGCGCCGGGATAGCTGCCCAGCAGCTCGTTGAGGTTGTGGAGATCGAATAGCACCTGGCCGTCCGGCGCCCGGATCACCTGTTCACGGGTCTGCACAATCTGCGCGAGGACCGGGTCGCGGAGAATTGCCCGGCCGAGGGCGGCAAGGTCCGCGGCCGTCGAGTAGTGGCCGGCGGCATCCAGGCCGTGGGGGTTGACGAAGTGGGTGCCGGTGAGGCCCATGCTCTGGGCGCGGGCATTCATCTGGGCGACGAAGGCCGGCACGGACCCGGCGGTCCCTTCGGCCAGGGCCACCGCGGCATCGTTGCCGGACGGCAGGAACAGCCCGTAGAGCAGCTGCTCGACCGTCAGGCACTGGCCGGCGACGACGTCCATGCGCGAGCCGGGCGTGGCGGCGGCGAGCGCAGACACGACGAACGTCGCCGCCAGCGGGTCGTCGGCGCGCACGACGAGCGCCGTCATCATCTTCGTCAGGCTAGCCGGCGCCCGGCGGTCGCCGGGACGGCGCGACCAGAGCGCAAGCCCGCTGGAATCGTCCACGAGCAAGGCGCTGGCCGCGGTCAGCGTCGGCGGCTGCTCCTGGCGCAACGTCGCCAGTTCGGCCGGGCCGATGGCCGGGCCGCCAGCGTCGCTGCCGGTGAACTGGGGCGTGCCCCAGGCGCAGAGCAACACCGGCAACAATAGGAGTAGGACCAGTGGCGGCAGGGAACGGCGAACACGGCGTAGCATGACAGCGTGAGTGTACCGGGCGCGGCCCTTACCTGGACGTTTGGCCCGAGGTGATGCCCTGAAGTGGGGAGATGCGATGCGGCGATGGCGCCCGGCCCTCTTGGGGGCGGTACTGCTCGTGGTCCTGGCCGGCTGCGGCCAGACGGCGGCCGTCCCCACCGTGAACCCGGCGGCGGTCCAGTCGGCCTGCGGCACGGCCACACCCACCGGGACCCCCCAGCGCAGCTACAGCGCCCCGCCGCCGATGCAGATCGACGTCAAGAAGCAGTACACGGCGACGATCCAGACCCAATACGGCACGATCGTGATCCAGTTGCTCCCCCAACAGGCACCGCTCACGGTCAACAACTTCGTCTTCCTCGCCTGCCGCGGCTTCTATAATGGCCTGGTCTTTCATCGCGTCGTGCCCGGCTTCGTGATCCAGGGGGGCGACCCCCAGGGCACCGGGGCGGGCGGCCCCGGCTACACCTTCAAGGACGAGCTGCCTCCGAATTCCAGCGTGTACACGGCGGGGGCGGTGGCCATGGCGAATTCCGGCCCCAACACCAACGGCAGCCAGTTCTTCATCTGCACCGATAACGACACCACCTCTTTGCAGCCGTTGTACAGCTATTTCGGCAAGGTGGTGCAGGGCATGGACGCGGTCACCGCGATCAGCAAGGTGGCGCTGACGAGCGACCCCAGCGACCCCTCCGGCGCGAAGTCGAAGCCGGTGACGCCGGTGGTGATGCAGCGCGTGACGATTCAGGCGCAATAGCGACGGCCGCGGGCCGTCGCCGTGGAGAGAAAGGACCATCATGACACCGACACCGCGAACGCTGCCGCCGCGCCTCACGCGTCTGCTACCGGTGGCGGTGATGCTGCTGCTGGCCCTCGCCTTCCTCCCGGCGCGCAACGCCCAGGCCGGGACGGGGAGCTTCACCACCGTCTACTCCGACCACGTCTTCAGCCAGCTCGTGGTCGATCCCACCAACACCCACATCGTGTACGCCGCCGGCAGCGACCAGAACCAGAACGTCTACGTCTTCAAGAGTTTCGACGGCGGCCAGACCTTCGCCAACACCTCCGCGACCTTCGCGCCGTTCTCCCTCTTCGCCATGGCGATCGCCAAGATCGATCCGCAAACGCTCTACGCCGGCGGCTACAACGGCGTCACGAAGCAGGGCGCCTTCTATTTCACCCACAACGGCGGCGCTACCTGGACCGCCGGCGCCTCGGGCCTGAACGGCAACAGCGTGCAGGCGATCGTCGTCGACCCGACGATCGCCACGACCGTGTACCTGGGCACCGACAAGGGCGTCTATAAGTCGACGGACGGCGGGGTGACGGTGAGCCAGCTCAGCGGCATGGGGGCGCGCAGCATCCACGCCCTCGCCTACGACCACAGCAACCCGGTGGCGTTCTACGCCGGCACCGACAGCAACACCGACCCCGGCGTCTGGAAGACCACCGACAACGGCGCCACCTGGAACAACGTCAATAGCGGCCTCCCCGGCGGCACCGTCCTCCAGCTGGCCTTCGACCCGACGTCGACGCAGACACTCTACGCCGACGTCACCACATCCCCGAACTCCCTGGCCAAGACCACCAACGGCGGCGGTTCGTGGACCGTCATCAATACGCCGGCAGAGGCGCTCTCCGGCATCGCCGTCGACCCGCTGAACGGCAATAACGTCTATATCACCACCAGCAGCACCGCCCTGCGCAGCGCCGACGGCGGTGCGACGTTCGTGCCGATCGATCAGAAGGGCAACGGCCCGATCGTCGTCGACGGCGCCAGCCCGCAGGACATCTACATCGGCGGCGCCGGCATCACCAGCTTCACCTCGGGTCCTCCGCCGATCACGGTCATGCCCACGGCCACGGCCGTTCCGACCGCCACGCCCCAGCCCGGCGTGAACTGCCAGTTGCCGCCCGCGGTGGCCGGCTCCTATACCTTCCCGCAGACCAAGCATACGGTCAGCGGCGTCTGGCTGCAGTACCTCCGCGCCCACGGCGATGTCGACATCCTGGGCTACCCGCGCAGCGAGGTGATCTGCGACCCGATCACCGGCCAGACGGTGCAATACTTCCAGCGGGTGGTGCTGGAGTACCACCCGGAGAACCCACCGCCCTACCAGATCGAGCGCCGGTTGCTGGTGCCGGTGCTCTTAGGCGGCGCCGCCGACCCGCCGGCCGACAAGAATAACCCGCCGGCCGGCGACTCCTACTACTTCACCCAGACCGGCCACTTCGTCGCCAACGTCGCCCCGGACGGCTCGCCGACCTTCTTCAAGCAGTTCTTCGACGCCCACGGCAAGGAAGACACCTTCGGCTACCCGTTGGAGGAACCGAAGCAGCGCACCGGCCCCGACGGCACGGTGCGCTGGACGCAGCGCTTCCAGGCCGCGATCATGGAGTACCATGCCGAGAACGACAAGGCCGGGAACGTGCCCGGGACCGCTATCCCCTTCGTCACCTACCGAGTCCAACTCACGCTGCTAGGCGACCAGTACATCGCCCAGAACCACCTGCCGTTCATCCCGCAGTCGTAAGG
>JAICXR010000067.1 GCA_025980355.1 Chloroflexota bacterium
GCGAACTCGGCATCGGCGACGGCGACCTATGGGGATCCGACGAAGGGTGGCCCGCCGCCGGGGCGCAAGTACTTCCAGCCCGTCCTGGACGCCACGACGCCGTTGCCGGCCAGCGACCTGATCTCCTGGAACGACATCGTGAAGTACGCCTACGGCAAACCGATCACCGACGCCTTCGCCCTCAAGCTGCCCGCCGCGGACGCGCTGAAGCAAGTCCAGGACGCGGTGAACGGCATCATCTCGGCCAATAAGGGGAAGTAAGCCACCTCGTGCACCGTGCCGGCGAGTGCAGTCGCCGGCCCGGTGCACCATCACTGGCCGCCGCCTTCGGGCAGCGGGCGGTGATCACCGCAGCGAGGCCCCGGCGACACCGGGCATGCTGTCCCGCGACTCCCCGGCCCCGGCGCCGCCGTTGGTGTGCCGCCCGTCCGCCATCTCCGCGAGGAGGGCGGTCGCCATGGGCAGGAGCTCGCGCTGGAGCTCCGCCGTGGTCTTCGCCGGGAGCCGCAACGCCAGCGCCGGCGAGGCGGCGGCGAGCGGCTGCGCCGCACCGGGTACGGCAACGGTCGGGCCGTCCCCCCCGGCCGGTTGGTGGCTCCGGCGCAAGGGGATCTCCGGCAGGAAGAAGCAGAGGACGGCGGCCACGGCCACGACGAAGAAGCCGATCGTGAACACCTGTTGAATGGCGCTGGAGAGCGAGAGCCTCAGCGCATTGAGGACTTCGCCGAAGAGTTGGGCGCCGCCGGGGATCTTGGCGAATGAGGCTTGCATCGCCTGGGTCGCCGCCGGGCTAATCAGGGCCTGGGCGTTGATCTGGCCGTGGGTCGGCCCCTGGGCCAGCGTCTGACGCAGTTGCGGCGAGACGTTGGCGGCCAGCGCGCTCGTCAGGCGGGAGTTGAGGAAGCTGCCCATCACGGCGGCGCCGACGGTGCCGCCGATGCTGCGGAAGAACTGGATGCCGGAAGTCACGACGCCCAACCGGTTGAAGGGCGCCGAGTTCTGCACGGCGATGGTGAAGACCGGCATGGTGACGCCGAGGCCGAGGCCGATCACGACCATGTTGCGGATCGCCAGCAGGCTGGTGGTGTGCACGTCCTGGCGCGAGAGCAGGAACATCCCGAAGGTCATGACGGTCAGGCCGGCGATCGCCGGGATGCGATAGCGGCCGGTGCGGGAGATGATCTGGCCGCCGATGACGCTGGAGACGATCAGGCCGATCATCATCGGCGTGAGGATCTGGCCGCTCTGGGTGGCCGTCGTGCCGATGACACCCTGAATGAACAAGGGGATGAAGAGGATCGTGCCGAACATCCCGAAGCCCGTGGCGAAGACCACCAGGCTGGAGACGGTGAAGATGCGATTGGTGAAGAGATCAAGCGGAAGGATCGGCGCCGCGGCGCGCGATTCGATGAAGCAGAACAGCACGGCCATCGCCGCGGCCACGCTGAAGGCGGTGATGACCTGAGGGCTGGACCAGGCGTACTGCTGGCCGGCCCAGGTGAAAGCCAGCAACAGCGGCACCAGGCAGGCGGTCAACGCCGCGGCGCCGAGGTAGTCGATCTTCTGGGCGATGTGGCTGGCCCGGATCACCGGCATGGTGCTAATCAGCACGGCCAGGGCGATGGCGCCCACGGGCAGATTGATGTAGAAGACCCAGCGCCAGTCCAGATTGTCGGTGATGTAGCCGCCGACGGTGGGGCCGATCACGCTGGAGATGCCGAAGACGGCGCCGAAGAGGCCCTGCACCTTGCCGCGCTGGGCCGGCGGGAAGATGTCGCCGATGATTGCGAAGGAGTTGGCCTGCATGATGCCGGCGCCCAGCCCTTGCAGGCCGCGCCAGAGCACCAACTGGTTCATGCCGCCGCCGATGATCGGCAGGTTGCCCCACTCGCCGGAGGCGCCGGCCAGAGCCGAACCGACTAAGAAGACGACGATGCCGATGACGTAGAACCACTTGCGCCCGAACTGGTCGCCCAACTTGCCGACGATCGGCACGCTGATCGTGCTCGTGACCAGGTACGCCGTGATCACCCAGGCGTAGCGATCAAGGCCACCCAGGGTGGCGATGATGCGGGGCATGGCGGTACCGACGATGGTTTGGTCCAGGGCGCCGAGCAGCAGCCCCAGCATCACGCCCGCCACCACGAAGTTGCGCACGCGCTTCGGCAGCTCGCTAAACGATTGCGCCGCCGGCAGAGTCGCTGTTGCCAAAGGTGTCCTCCTTACGCCGGCCATCGCCGGCACCACACGCTAATTCCAGGTTCCGCGCGGCGCCGCCCCGACGGTGGCCTCCGCCTCGTCACTCGCCGCGGCCCGCTCGCCACAGCCTTCGGTGGACTCCAGGGCCCGTTCCAGGTCGGTCAGGGCAAGGATCAGGCGCTCCCGTTCCTCCGGGGAGAGGGGCAGGAGGAACTGCCGGGCGACGTCCAGCACCAGGGCCTGCGCTTCGCCCCACAGGGCGCGGCCTTCGTCCGTGATCGCCAGCTGGACGGCGCGCCGGTCGTGCGGGTCCTGCCCCCGCTCCACCAGGCCGCGGGCGACCAGCCCGTCGACGAGGCCGGTCATCGCCGACATGCCGACGTGCTGCTCGCGCGCCAGCGTGCTCGGCTGGGAGGGGCGATGACAGAGGTGGGCCAGCACGAAGAGCTGCTGCGGCGTCACGTGCCCGGGCAAGGAGCGCCGCAGGGCCGAGGAGAATACGGCCGACCAACAGCGCTTCGTCACCCGCAGTAAAAGGGACTCCAAGGATGCCTCCGGCAGCCCCGTCGCAATATCGTTCACATACTCAGCCTTCCGAAACGTTCGCTATCGGCATTATACGGTACACGAAGTATTTTAGCAAGGGGCGTCCGGGCGCGTCGGGCGCCGCTGGTAGAATCGACGCCGCTTAACCGTGCGCAGCAGAGGGTGAAGGTATGACCAACAGCGACGGCGTTCCCCGCGCCGAGCATCCCAACCCCATTTTCACGCGGCCGGACTGGCAGACGCTCAACGGGACCTGGGAGTTCTGCTTCGATCCGCAGAACGAAGGAGAGCAGCGCCGCTGGTGGGCCGCGACGGGAGCCGCCCGCCGCGGCGGGCCCGGCAGGTCCCCGTTCGACCGGCGGATCACCGTACCCTTCCCGTGGGAGAGCCCCGCCTCCGGCATCGCCGAGCCGGGCTACCAGGGCGTCGCCTGGTATCATCGTACCATTCACATCCCGGCCGACTGGTCGGCGCGTGGCCTGCAGCCGGTGCTGCACTTCGGCGCGGTGGACTGGGAATCGCGCGTCTGGGTCAATGGCCGGATCGCCGGCGAGCACCGCGGCGGCTACACGCCGTTTTCAATCGACCTCACGCCCTTTGTCGCCGGCGACGCGCCCCTCACCGTCACGCTGCGCGTGCGCGACGACGGCGACGGCGCGACGTTGCTGGGCAAGCAGGTGGTGCAGTGGTACACCCACAGCGGCGGCATCTGGCAACCGGTCTGGTTGGAGGGTCACCCGGCCGACCACATCGCCGCGGTCAAATTGCAGCCGCACCTGGCGGCGGGGAGCATCGAGGCCACTGTCACGGTGTCCGGCGCTGCCGGCGGCTACACGCTCCTGGTATCCTCGCCCGACGGGCAGTTTGAGCGCCAGGAGCAGGCGCTGACGCTGGCGGCCGGCCCGGAGGATCGCGCCGGGTCCGCAATCCGCCAGGAGGTCCGCCTGACCATCCCGGTCGGCCGGCCCCGCGCCTGGTCGCCGGAGGACCCGCATCTCTATCCCGTGGACGTCGCCCTGCGCCGGTCGGATGGCGTCACGGACGCCGTCCAGACCTACACCGGCCTGCGCGACGTGGGCACGGGATGCTGGGAAGGGCGACCGTACGAGTATGTGCTGCTCAACGGTGCGCCGGTCTACCTGCGCCTGGCGCTGGACCAGGCCTTCCACCCGGACGGCGTCTACAGCTATCCGAGCGATGACGCTATCCGGGCCGACCTGCAGGCGGCGAAGGACGCCGGGCTCAACGGCCTGCGCTGCCACATCAAGATCAACGATCCCCGCTATTACTACTGGGCCGACCGCCTGGGCCTGTTGATCATGCAGGACATCCCCAACCCTGCCATCTCCACGCCCGCCTCCCAGCGCGCCTGGCAGGAGTGCTTGCGCGACACGCTGGCCCGCGACGGCAACCACCCGTCGATCTTCTGCTGGGTGCTGTTCAACGAAACCTGGGGCCTGACCGATCATCGCAGCCCGGCCAGTTGGCGGTGGCTGGCGGAGCAGGTGGCGCAGACGAAGGCGCTGGACCCGACCCGCCTGGTGGAAGACAACTCGGCCTGCAACTACGACCACGTCGTCGGCAACCTCAACTCCTGGCATTTCTACATCGGCGAGTGGGAGGCAGCCCGCCGCCACGTGCAGACGGTGGTCGAGAACACCCACCCCGGTTCAACCTTCAACTACGTCGCCGGCCTCTCCGAGCGCCCGGAGGCGCGCCAATACGTGCAGGGCGCCGCGCCCCTGCTGAACAGCGAATACGCCGGACTCGGCGCCGGCGGCGGCGATCGCGACATCAGCCAGTCGCTGAAGTACCTCACCACCGACCTGCGCCGCCACGACAAGATTTGCGGCTACGTCTACACCGAACTGACCGACGTGGAGTGGGAGCACAACGGCCTGGTGGAGTACGACCGCCGCGCCAAGGCGTTCGGCTACGACGCCTTCGTCCCCGGCATGACCACCGCCGACCTGCTGGGGCCGGACGTGGTCGGCCTGGACTGCCCACCCTGCCAGACCCTGGCGCCAGGGGCGACCTTCAGCGCCGCCGCCTTCGTGAGCCACTGGTCCCAGCGCGATCTCGCCGGCGGCGCCGTGCGGTGGCGCATGGAGGTCATTGACGGTCTGGGCGAGCGCTACGTCTACCGCGATGGCAGAATTCCCGTCCAACCGCGCCGCTACGGCGTGACGGACGCCGGCATGGTCACCGCGCCAATGCCGGGCGAACCGGGCATGGTCACGGTGGCGCTCCAACTGACCGCCGCCGACGGCACGGTGGTCGCCCGCAATTACGTCAACATAGAGGTTTGGACCGCTCCCGCCGCCCGCCAGGAGCGGCTCGTCAGTGGCTGGGCCCTGCGGGTGGCGCCGGGCGATTACCAGGACAGCAGTTGGCCGATTGTGCGCCCGCTCGCATCCGGCGGCAAGGTCGGGTTGGGCGGCAGCGGCGGCATCCGCTACGCCTTCCCCTGGCCGGGCGAGATTGGGGCCGCAACGGTGCGCGGCCTGCGCCTGAGGCTGGAGCTCGGCACCCGCGCCGCCGCCAGTCGCAACACAGTCTGGGGCGGCAAGGCCGCCGGCTACCCGCAGACGGAGCCGGGCCGGCGCATGCCGGGCGACGTGGTCCTCCACCTGAACGGCCACGAAGTCGACCGCCGCCGCCTGGCCGACGACGCCAACGACGCCCGCGGCGTCCTCAGCTACCGGCAGGCGACCGCGGACGACAGCTCCTACGGCGAACTGCTGGAGATCAGCGTCCCGACCGAAGCGGTGCCCGGCATCGTGCAGCGGGCCCGAGAGACGGGCGTCATCGAACTGCGGCTGACCGTGCCCCAAGGCGGCCTCGCCCGGGGCCTGTCGATCTACGGCGAGCGCATGGGCGCCTTTCCGCTGGACCCGACAGTGCTGGTGGACGTAGAGGGAACACCGTAGCCGGCCGTGCGGGTCACAAGCGGAGGGTGATGGGGCGCCGTATGTGATGAAGGGGGAGTCTGCTGGGCGCCCCTCTCTTCTCCACGATTGGCGCAGCTCCTATCCCAGGTGACGCCGGAGCGATCGGTAGCACCGGCGCAGGGCGGCCTCGATCCGCGCCCAGTCGCCCGGCACGTCATCCGAGCGCCCGTTCGTGATCTCGTCGACGAGGGTGGCGGCCAGCACGCGCGCCTCTGCCGACTCGCGAGCCTGTTCCGGCGAGACACCGAAGAGGGCGCTGTGCAGCTCGATCAAGGTCTGGACGAACTCCTGCTTCTCCGGCACACCCACCAGGCGACGATGAACGTCGAAATAGCGCAACTCCAGGGCGCCAACGCGACCGGGATCGAACGGCAAGCGGGAAGATCGTTGCGCAATCCGGTAGAAGCGCTCTAGGTAGCACTGCACCAGCTTGATGTTGTGATCGATCGGGGCCCACGCCAACGAGGCGCGCGTGATGTAATACGCCGCCAACCAGGACTTCGGGAACGGGATGGCGAACTCGGCCTGACACATGTCCACCGTCAGGCGTAGCAGCCGCAGCCACCGGCGTTCGTAGTAGGCGCGCCAGCCGGCGGTCTCATAGGAGGCCACGCGATCGGGATCAAAGGTGAACGCCGCCATACCAAACGCTCCTTCCGGGCATGCCGTCAACGGTCGTATCAGGAAAACAGGCCGCTCTGCGCGGCCGCCTGGAGGCTGATCGCCAGCCCGAGTGCCAGCACCACCGCAGCACTGGCGGCCGGGAGCAGTCGCCACAGGCCCAGTTCCAGGCGGAAGCGGTCGAAGAAGCCACGAGCGTAGACCAGGAGCAGGCCGATCCCGGTCAGGACACCGGCCAGGCCGATGCTGAAGGCGATCACCAGCACGATGCCAAAGGCGACGCGGTGTAGCGAGATCGCCGCCAGCAGCACCACCAATGCCGATGGGCAAGGCAACAGCCCGCCGGAGACGCCGAGGGCGATCAGGCCGCGTGGCGTGATCTGGCCGGCGGGCAGGTCGTGCTGGTGGCTGACGCCGTCGTGAACATGCGCCGGACCCTGGACGCCTGGCGCGTGAGCGGGACCTCCGTTGCCGGGAGAACCATGATCGGGGCGGACGTGTGGATGCTGGTGTCCATGCTCGTGACTGTGGTCATGGTCATCGTCGTGCTCGTGTGCGTGGGCCTGCCCTTGTTCGTGCGGGTGAGCGCGGGCCTGCGCAAGAGGCGGTGCGGACACGGGGGCGATGGCAAGCTCCGGCCTATGAGTGGCGTGACGATGCCCGCTGGCCCCGTTCGATGAGCGGGCGGCGGCACGGAGGCGCACGAAGAGCAGCCAGCCGCCGATGGCGGCGACGAGTAGGCCGGACGCCGCGCCGAGCCAGGGGTAGAGACGTTCGGGCACGATGTAGCGCGAGGCGAACAGGGTAAGGAATCCCAGGGCAAAGACGCCCGACGTGTGGGTGATGGTGACCGCCAGGCCAAGCAGCGCCGCATGCCGGGCGGTGCCCCGCGAACCGACGAGGTAGGCACCGACGATCGTCTTGCCGTGGCCGGGCGACAGCGCATGCACACTACCCAGAGCGACAGCGGCCAGGAGGGCGAACAAGATGAAAGGCAACGACAGCGCCTGGCGGCTGATGAGCGCCGTGAAAGCGTCGGTAGTGGCCGCCAGAAAGCCGGTGCTCCGCCCGCGCGGCTGCAGCAGGGTGCCGGTCGCGCCGCCCCCGCTGCCCGGCGCGGCCGCGAAGGAGAAATGCGCGCTGCGGACGTCCAGCGGGCTGCTGAGCATATCCTGTGGGTAGGAGCGCAGTTCATCGCTGTGGTCCACGGCCGTCGCGGTCGATTGCTGGATCGCGACGCCGGCCAGGCCGCGGACGACGATCTCTTTCCAGCCCAGGCGGTCATCGTCGTTATCGTCGACCAGGTCGACGACCGTCGCGCCGGTGGCGATTCGCGCGCCCAAATCGGCACGAAACCAGGCGGTGATTCGGAGCAACGGCAGGCCCCCCTGGCCGGGCGGGAAGCTGAGCGCGGCGCTGTCCGGCTCCAACGCGATGCCGAGCGGCCGGCCGTCCACCGTGAGATGGATGTTGGAGCGAAGCTGTTCCACCCGAGCGACCAGGAAACGCTGGCGCTCCGCCGCGGTCGGCACGCCGCCAGGATGGAGGAGCGCCATGTCCTGGTAGGTCGGGATCTCCGCCTCATCCAGCACGTAGCGAATGCGGATTATCTCCGGCTGCACTTCGAGCCGGCTGTAGCGGTTGATCGTGAAGTTCCCCAGGGGATGGGCCCAGGCGACGGCCGGGCGCCCCATGGCGGCCAGGAAAAGCAGGGCAATCAGCGGCACCAACCGGCGGCGCATTGTGCTACTTCCCTTCCCCGGCACCGGCAGTGGCGCCGCGTGCCATCGCCCCCAACGCCGTTTCAGCCACGCCGTCGTAAAGCACCGAAAAGCGCGGATTGAGCGCCACGGTCTGCTGCAGGTCGGCCATTGCCGAGGCCGTATCCCCACTGCAGCGCGCAATCATCCCGGCATGGAAGAGCATCAGCGGGAGCCGCGTCCCCAGGCGCATCGCTTGCTGGTCGGCCGTCGCCGCGCCTTTGCAGTCGCCGGCCGCATAGAGCGTCCAGGCGAGGGCGTCCGCCGACATGACGCTCGGGCGTAGTTGGGCATTCCGCCGCGCCAGGGCGAGTGCCTGCGGCAAGCTCTGGTGGTGGTCGGCCTGATAGAGCGCCAGCTCCATATCGACGTTCACGCCATTCGCCTGGAACAGCTTCTCGATGACATCGACCAGGCCGTATTCGCGCGCCGCGTCCTGTGGCTGGCCGGCGGCGACGTAGACATCGCCCAGGTTGATGATATAGAGCGGGAATGGCATCACCTTGAGCGCCGTGTTGTAGTCCTGAATGGCGGCCTGGTAATCGCCACGAGCGGCGGCGACCATGGCCAGCCCCGCTTCGCAGTGGATGTACCCCGGATACACGGCCAGCCCCTGCTCGAACTCGTGCTGCGCCGCGTCGAGCTGGCCTTCGTCGAAGTAGAGCGTGCCGAGTTGCCAGGAGGTCCAGGCGACATTCTCCGGCGCCGGACCGCCGGCCACGGCGGCCGCCTGCATGGCGGCGATGGCGCCGGTGAGGTCGCCGTGCAGTTCACGAAGGTAGGAGATGCGGGAATACGAACTGAGGTCGGGACGCAGGTTCACCATCTGCTGCGCGGCCTGCATGGCGTCGGCGTCGTTCCCGAGTTGGACGTCAGCGTCGCTGATGATGCCGAGGACGTTGGCGCTGTAGGGATCGAGCCGGCGCGCCTGCTGGCCGAGGATCAGCGCGCCGGCAAAGTCGTGCCGCGAAAGCGCCAGCGAGCCTTGTGCGGCGATCGTTTCCGGATCGTTCGGTTGGAGCTTGCGTGCCTGCCGGAGCACGGCGTCCGCCTTGGCGTAGTAGGACGGGTCGCCGACCTCCCGCGCCTTCTGCTCATAGGCTTCCCCCAACACCACGTAGGAGCGCTCGTCGTCGGGATGGGCGCGCAACTGCTGTTGCGTCTTGCTGATCACCGCCTCGGTATCCGACCATGGCGGCGGCACGACGGCGGCGTAGAGGCGCTCCGCCTGGCGCGTGTCGACGCTCCCGGGCCAGGGAGCCGTGCGCAGTACCTCGACGGGCGATACCCGCCCCAGCGCATAGAGCGCGCCGCTGCTGACGACGAGCGCCGCCAACACGGCGATGATGAGTTTGGGCCCCCAACGTCGCATCGCTTATGCCCTTTGTTGTGATAGGGGCGAGGTCCGGAGATTGCCCCCCGGACCTCGCCCGATGCCCTACGGCCGCGTCAGGGTGTAGGCGATCGTGTCCCCCTGGGCATAGTTGGCGACCTTGACCAGAGCGGCGCTGCCGCTGCTGGGCGTGATTGTCGTGCTGACGCTGCCGGCGCTGTTCGAATCGGTCGCCCCGACCAGCTTGGCGCCATTCTGATACGCTTCGATGGCGATCTGCTGGCCGAGGGGCGCCCGCACCGGACTGTAGGTCAGCGTGAGCTTCACCGCCGACCCACTGGGATTGCTGATCTGGTAGTTGGCGTAGGCACCGCCCGTCGATCCGGTGAGCGACCCGCTGGACGACGGGCCCAGTTCGGCGATACCGGAGGCCGGGGCGCCGACGACACCGGCGATGTTCGGCGCCACCGCCACGCCGGCGGAGTAGTCATACCCCTGGAAGGGCGAGGCCACGTATGGGAAGGCGCCGGATGGCAGCACGGACGGCCCGTCCACGCCGTCTCCGAGCTGACCGGCCAGGGGGTCGGCCTTGAAGCCGGGATGGAAGAGCGGATAGGCGGCGCCGGCCAGCGCCTGGAGGGCGATGTCCACGACGTCGTCGTTCAGCCGGCGCCCGTTGGGGTAGCCCTGCAGGTCTCCCCCAAGGACGCCCATGCGGTTCGGTGTCGCGCTCACCGGCACGGCCACGTTGAGCCGGAGCTGCTCGGACGGCGTCACCTTCGGCGGCATGGTCGCGTTGGGGATACCGGTCAGGAAGATGGCGACCAGGTCGTCGCGCGGCGTCGGGGGCACGGCGATCTTGTACAGGGCGTTCAGCAGCCGGGCCGGCTCGGGGTCCAGGACGTATTTCAAGAACTGGGCATCGTCCTTGGGGCGGGAACTATTCCACAGATCCTTGGAGCCGATCGGGATCACCGCTTCGTTGACAAGCGGGGCGCCCAGGCGCGAGATCTGCACCCAGTCGCCGCTGGCGGTCGACGCCTTCCCGGCGGTGGACAGCACGCTCATCGACCGCCGGCTCGACGTGGACCAGACGCCGATCACGGCATTCGGATCCTTAGGATCGGTCGGCGCGCTGCCATTGGCCGTGAGTTGGGTGATCGGAACCTGCAGGACGATGGAGTGGACGTTGTAACCGTTGAGGGCGTTGACGCCGCTCCCGGCGTTGCCCGGCAGCTTCCGGATGGTCAACAGGTCGAACAACGAACCGAGATCGACGAAGAACGGGTCGGCCCGCTGCCCGGCAAAGACTTTGACGCCGTTGGCGAGTGTACTGACCGCCGCGGCGGCCAGGGCGTCGTAATTCGGCGTGGACTTCGGCCCGATGTTCACCGGCGGGGTCGGCAGGTCGCTACCCAGCGGCGTACGCTTCCCGGCGCCATCCACCATCGTCACGGTCATCGTCTGCCGGACGTTCCAGTTCGGATCGGTGAGCGAACCGATCGGGCCGGTGTTGTAGAGGAAGGTGCTCGGGTTTTGCACGCTGCTCGTGAAGGTGAACTGGTAGGACAGTTCCGGCAGGGCGTCCCCGTTGTTGTCGACGTAGATCTCGTAGAGCACATCGTCGCCGAACTTGGAGTAGTTGGGTCCCCCCGCCGGGAATTCGAAGGGGATGAAGTTGGCGATCAGGGTGACGGTGCTCGGATTATCCGGACTGCGGAAGGCATAGACATCGGTGTTGTCGGCGACGGGGTCCTGACTGATCAGCGGCGCTTCGCGGTGGCTGGAAGCGTCGGCACCGGGGACCGCGAGGGCGGAGAACCGCGCCACGCCGGACGCGAGCGCACCGGCGCCAGCCGCCCCGGCGCCGAGCAACGCGAGGAACTGCCGGCGGGACGGGAGGCGTCCCACCGACGGACCGATGAGGCGAGACCGCAGAGGGTTTGTCACGAGAGCACTCCTTAACCTTGTTATTGAACCGGCCCGTGCCCAAACGCAACGAGCCACATCCGACGCGGCGTTAGAGCTCCGGCAGCAGGCCGAGGGTACGCAGCA
>JAICXR010000080.1 GCA_025980355.1 Chloroflexota bacterium
CGGGCCCGCTTCAGCTTCAACGACCGGCAGGGCATGTGCCCCGCCTGTAAGGGCGATGGCGTGAAGGCGGTGGAGATGCACTTTCTGGCCGATGTCGAGGTGCCCTGCGAGGTCTGCGATGGTCGCCGCTATAACGCCCAGACCCTGCAGGTCCAGTACAAGGGGCGGACGATCGCCGACGTGCTGGACCTCACGGTCCGGGAGGGACGGGAGTTCTTCCAGCATCTGCCGAAGGCCATCGCCATCCTCAGGGTGCTGGACGAGGTCGGCCTCGGCTATTTGCGGCTGGGCCAGCCCGTCAGTACCCTCTCCCGCGGCGAAACGCAGCGCCTGAAGTTGGCGGCCGACCTCTGTCGGCCGGACAGCGGGCGCACGGTCTACATTCTGGATGAGCCGACCACCGGCCTCCACGCGGCCGACGTCCAGAAGTTATTGGCGCTCTTACAGCAGCTCGTCGACCGCGGCAACACCGTCATCGTCATCGAACACCATATGGACGTCGTGAAGGTCGCCGACCACGTGATCGATCTCGGCCCCGAGGGCGGCGACGGCGGCGGCTACCTCATTGCCGCCGGCTGCCCGGACGAGGTGGCGCGGCAGGAACGATCGTACACCGCTCGCTATCTGGGAGAGGCGCTTCGGGCGGACGCGGTATTAGTGTAGGGGGAACGGGCCGTGGCGGCATGGTGCCACCTGCTCTCCTCGCCAGCCTGGAGCACACCTGATGGCCCAACGGGCGCTATTCATTGCCAACGCGCGGGCGGGCCACGGTCGGCCGGCGCTGACCGAGGCATCGGTGCACCTGGAAGGGCTGGGCTTTGAGCTCATCCGACCAACTGGGGCCGACATCCCGGGCATCGCGGCGCTGCGCCGCCAGTTGGACGAGGTGGACCTCGTGGTCGTCGCCGGCGGCGACGGCACGATCAACGCCGTCATCGGCGCTCTGGTCGGTCAGCCGAAGCCGCTGGGCATTATACCGTTGGGGACGGCGAACGACCTTGCTCGGACGCTGGGGATTCCGAGCGACTTGCCCGCCGCCGGTGCGGTGATCGCCGCCGGCCGGGCCCGCCGGATCGACGTCACGACGGTCAATGGGCACTACTTCTGCAACGTCGCGAGCATCGGCCTGAGTGTGGACATCGCGCGTCTCCTCACCGGGCAAACCAAACGACGCTGGGGCGTCCTCGCCTATGCCCTGGCGTCGCTTCAGGCCGTGCGCCATCTGCGCAGCTTCCATGCCGTCATCCGCACTCCGGACGGCGCGATCCCCACTCGGAGCGTCCAGATCGCCGTCGGCAACGGCAAGTTCTATGGCGGGGGCATGGTCGTCGCCGAAGACGCCACGATCTTTGACCATCAGTTGCACGTCTACAGCCTGGACGTGGACCACTGGTGGGAGATGCTGGCGTTGTTCCCGGCCTTACGGCGGGGATCCCACATCCACTGGCGGCGCACCCGGACGCTGGTGACTCCCGAAGTCCAGGTCACCACCCGCCGGCCGCGTACCATCGATATTGACGGCGAGCTGATCCTCCGGACGCCGGCCGATTTCCGGGTGCTCCCGGCGGCCGTCTCGGTGCTGTGCCCGCCCGCCTGAGCCGAGGCGGGGCGGGGCAGACGTGGCACATAAGTTGCGTCCCCTCGTCCCCAGCGATTCGAACTCACCGTGGTCACATTTCGGCCCGGTGCAGCCGGTAACCAGAGGAGGAAGAGGCCATGACGGACGATCAGCGGAACTGGAGTAGTGGCGAGGCCGGGAGTGTCGACAGCGGCAACAGCGCTGTCACGGCGGGTGGGAGCAGCACCCTTGGCGGCCGCTCCGTCGCCACCGGCGATGCCGACGTCCCTAGCGCCCCCACGTCGAGCAGCTCATCCGCAGGCCAGGCCGCGAGCCAAGCGGTGGACAAAGCGACCGACGCCGCCGGCCAGGCAGCCCAGCAGGCAAAGCAGGCGGCTGCCCCTATCGTCGACCAGGCGCAGGAGACCGCGGCGCAGGTCGCGGAGCAGGCGAAGCAGCAGGCGGTGGCGCAGATCAGCACGCAGAAGGAGCACGCCGCCGGCAGCCTGGACGCGGTGGCCCAGGCGCTCCGGCAGTCTGGCGACCAACTGCGCAGCAAGCAGCAGGAGCCGTTGGCCAATCTCGCCGGCACGGCGGCGCAGCGTATCGAGGACTTCTCCGGGTACGTGCGCAATACGGATGTCAATGCCATGATCCGCGACGTGGAAGCGTTTGCCCGCCGGCAGCCGGCCGCCTTCCTCGGCGGCGCTTTCACCCTGGGCGTACTGGCGGCGCGCTTCCTCAAGAGTTCCAGCCAGAAGGAAGCCGACCAGGGCGGGGTCGGTTCCGGGCGTACGCCGTCCTATCGTGGCTACAGCGCTAACCCGTACTCCACGAGCGGTACGAGCCGCTATCCCGCGCCGAGCCGGTACCCGGCGGGGACGAGCGCAACGGGCCTGGGCGGGGTGGGCGTCAGCACCCCGAGCACCTCCGGACTCGGTACCGCCTCCGCCGAGCGGACGACAGACCGTTACGGCAGCAGCGTGGCGCCATCCAGCACGTCTCCTTCCGGTGGTGGCACGGCGGGCAGCGGCGTAACCGCCGGGGGGTGGGGTTACACGCCCCGCAGTGGCACCCGCGCAGAAGGGGAGGGACGCTGATGCAACAGCGCGCTGGCGAGGAACGTTCTCTCGGCGACCTTTTCGCCGACCTTTCGCGCGAGACGACCACGCTGGTTCGCCAGGAGGTAGCCCTGGCCAAGACTGAGCTGACGCAGAAGGCAACCCGCGTCGGCAAAGATATCGGGTTCCTGGCCGTCGGCGGCGCGATCGCCTACGCCGGCTTGCTCGCCTTTATCGCCGCTTGCATCATAGCCCTGAACCTCATCGTCCACCTCTGGTGGCTCTCGGCCGCGATTATCGCCGTTGTGGTGGCCGCTATCGGCTACCTCCTGGTACGCAAGGGGCTGGACAACCTGCGCACGAGCAACCTGGCGCCCACGCAAACCATTGAATCCCTGAAGCAAGATGCAGTATGGGCAAAGGAGCAAACACAGTGAGCGCCTACGACCGGTCGAGCGACGCCGGACGCCTGTCCGGCGCCGACGCCGAGATCGTCGAGATCGACACGGTGGCGGTCGCCGCGCCGCGAGACGGCGGGGATGCCGGCACGGAGGAACTCCAGGAGGAGATCGAGCAGACGCGCGCCGAGATGGGCGAGACGATCGACGAGATCCAGGAGCGGCTCAGTCCCCGGCGCATCGGCGAGCAGGTGCGCGGGCAGATGCGCGACGCAACGATTGGAAGGGCAGAGCAGATGGTCAGTGAGGTAACCGATTCGGCCCGCGAGGCGGGCGGCGGCTTTCTGGACACGATCCGGGCCAACCCGGTGCCGGCGGCCCTGGCCGCGCTGGGCATCGGCTGGTTGTGGATGAAGCGCCCCAGCGGCGACGGCGCGCGCCGGATGCGCTACGGCGGCTACCGAAGCGGGTACGGCGACGATTACGGCTACCGCGGCTCCGACTACCAGCCCGATTATCCGCGCTATCGAACGGGCAGCGAAGAGGCCGGGCCGGCCGACGCCGTTCGCCGGACGGGACAGCGGGCCCGGGACGCCGCCGGCCAGGCGGCCGGGAACGTGCAGGACGCGGCGGGCCAGGCGGCCGACCGGGTGCAGGACGCCGCCGGCCAGGCGGCGGGGGCGGTGCAGCAGGCGGCGGGCCAGGTGCAGGGCACCGCCCAGCAGGTGGGCGCCCAAGTCCAGTCCGGCGCGATGCGGGCGCGGTACGGGCTGGAGGACGCGCTCTACGAGTCGCCGCTGGGCGTCGGCGCCATCGCCCTGGCGGTCGGGGTGGCGGTGGGGCTGGCGGCGCCGTCCACCGACCTGGAGGACCGGGTGCTGGGCGAGGCGCGCGACAGCGTCGTGCAGAAGGCCCAGGACACCGCCCAGGGGACGATGCACAAGGTCCAGCATGTCGCCCAGCAGACGGCGGAAACGACGAAGGAGACCGCCAAGCAGGAGGCCCAGAAAGAGGGGCTCACCGGCAGCAAGGAGTGACGGCGACGATGACCTACGATAAGCAGACGTTTACCGGCTTTCGGGAGATGGCGGAGACCGCCGTGGGCGGCCTTGACCCTTCGGAGCACCAGGGCGACGAATCGCCGGACGCTCCGGACGCCGAGCCCACACCGTCCGAAGAAAGCATCCCGCCGCACGGGAGCGGCTACGTCGGCGAGGACGTGGGGGCGACCGCTCCCGGCTCCGGCACCTCGGTGTCTGGCGCCGGCGGTCGGCCCGGCCCTGGCGGCACGATGACCGAAGGTCTCTGGAGCAAAATATCGCGCGACGGTCCCCGCCCCGGCGGCGAAGTGCCGATCAAGCCACCCGACGCTGAAGCGTCGGGCTGAAGGGACGAAGCCCCTGCGGGGCTGCCCGGGTCTGGCGCCGGGGCCTATTCTCTGGAGATCGGCCTCTACAACAGCCGAACCTTGCAGCGCCTCGCCCTCACGGACGGTCAGGCCGTCCAGGCGGTGACGTTGCCGTTGCACCAGCTAACGACGCCCACCTCCTGACCAAGGAGGACCCGGTGCGGTCGATCAGCCTTCGATCAGCGCATGCTCCGTGCCGCCCCCGCGCACGTCGCCGCGAGGCAGGGAGAGTAGGCAGGCGGCCAGCGCCATGCCGGCCAGCACAAACAGCGCGACCCGCATGGCGACGGCGAACTGGGCAGTGGTCGCGCCAACGGTCGTGGTCGCCGGCCCGCCCAGGGCTTGCAGGCTAATTGCCAGTACCGTGCCGGATAACGCCACGCCGAGGCTGGTGCCCAGGCTCCGCATCATGTTCAGCACACCGCCCGCCACGCCGAGGCGCGTCGGCGGCGCGCTGCCCATGATGGCACTGTTGTTGGAAGGCGTGAAGAGGCCGAGGCCGACGCCCAGCGCCGCCAGAGCGACGACCAGCACGGCGGCGTTGTCCGCCGAGACCGTCAGGGCCAGCGCCGTCAGCGCCAGGGTCGCGATCAGCATACCGCTCACCGTCGGCGGACGCGCCCCGACCCGGTCCGACCAGGCGCCGCTCATCGGCGCGACAATCGCCAGCGCCACGGGCACCGCCGTCAGCAGCAGGCCGGCTTGCAAGGGCGAGTCGTTGTAGACGCGCTCCAGTTCGTACGGGATGAGCAGGAAGGCGCCGAAGGTGACGCCGTAGGACAGCAGCCCGGTGATGTTGCCAAGCGAGAAGGCGCGGGACCGGAAGAGCGCGAGATCGACGACCGGGCTGCTGGTGCGCCGCTCCCGCCAGATGAATCCGGCGACGGTGGCCACCGCGACGACCATCGGGAGGGCAATGGCCGTCGACCGCCAGCCCCAGGCCTGCCCCTTGCTCAGGACGAGCAGGACCGCCACGAGCGCCACGGCCAGCAACAAGGCGCCGGCGACATCGAAAGGCTGACGGCCGTGGCGCAAACCGGCCGTGCGCGGCAGCACGAACCACCCGGCGATCACGCCGAGCAGGCCGGCGGGAACATTGATGAAGAAGACCCACCGCCAGCCCAGGGTGCTGATGAGCAGGCCGCCCAGGGCCGGACCCACGGATAAGCCGATTGCCTGCGCCGTGCCCTGGATGCCGATGGCCTTCCCCCGTCGCTTCGGCCCGGCCGCCGCGGTGACGATCGCCACGCTGTTCGCCTGCAGAAGGGCCGCCCCCACCGCCTGCAAGACGCGGCTGGCGAGCAAGACGGGCAACGTGGGCGCGGCGCCACAAAGGGCCGACCCGGCCACGAAGACGAGGAAGCCGATGGTATAGAGCAGCTTGCGCCCGGCGATGTCGGCGAGCCGGCCGACGGGCGCCAGGAGGGCCGCCAGGGTCAACAGGTAGGCAAGGGCGATCCATTCCACGCTGCTGAGGGGCGCCTGGAAGACCTGGTCCAGCGTCGGCAGCACCAACTGGGCGATGCTGGCATCCAACTGGCCCATAAAGGCGCCGATGCAGACGGTGCCCACGACCAGCCAGGCATAGTACGGGCGGTTAGCAAGCCAGGGCAGCGGCGCCGGTTCCGCCAGCAGGTGCCCCAGCCGCGACGGCGAGTTCACACCGCCAGGTGGTGCGCGCCGCCGGGCCATGCCGCACTCCTATGCTGCCCTTGTTGCGTCCCGTATCGCCGGGCCATCCGTTTATCCTATCTTGCCCCGCCCGGCTCGTATGCTGTACCAGTCGAATTCGCTCCGCATCCAGAGCCCCGAAGGCCGAGTGCGATGATCCAGGAACTGCTGCAATTAGCTGGCCGGGCGGCGCTGGACCGCAACTTCCTGGCCTATCACTTCCAGGGTGTTGAACTGGCCCTGATCTGCCAGCGCCTGAACTGTTCCGTCACCACTGCCTTGCTGATCGAGCTGAGCGCCACGCCACGCGTCCACACCTGGCAGGCCGATGTCGAGCAACTGGCGCTGGATCGCGGGGTCGATACGGCGCAACTCGCTTCCCTCTTGCGCGACGCCGAGGCAATACTGGTGCATCGCGCCAGGGTGTAGGCGCACGTCGCCTCAATCCTCAATCGTGCCGTTCGGCAGGCCGGCCGGCAGCGGCGCCGGCCGGCTGACGCTGCTCTCCAGGGTGACGTGGCGGCCCTCCCGTGAGGCGTCGTGCACCGCATGCATGATGTCCAGGACGTGAAACGCCAGGTCGCCGCTTGCCCGTTGCGGTCGCTCGGTGCGGATCGCGGCGGCCAGGTCTACGACGCCAAGGCCCCGGCTGTTCCCGGTATTGCCGTGCGTGAGCGGGACGTCGGTCCACTCGCGCTCCTTCGCGCCGCGCAGGCGGACCGGGCCGCCAAAGGTATTCGGGTCCGGCAGGCTGAGCGTGCCTTCGGAGCCGTAGATCTCCAGGCGGGGCGTGTTGTGCGACCAGACGTCGAAGCTGGTGACGACGGT
The DNA here is from genome assembly GCA_025980355.1 of Chloroflexota bacterium. GTDB lineage: Bacteria > Chloroflexota > UBA4733 > UBA4733 > UBA4733 > UBA4733. The sequence goes on from JAICXR010000080.1 coordinate 6,925, forward strand.
GGCGATCGGGCCTCCGGCAAAGTCCAAGAGGCCGGTCACATGGGTGGGAACGTTGACGGTGATCGTTTGCCCGGCCAGCGGCTGGCTGCCGATGGTGCGCTCGGGGAAGGAAATCCGCGTTGCGCCGGTCACGCGCCGGACCGGACCCAGCAACGTCACGAGGGCCGTCAGGTAGTAGGGGCCCATGTCGAACATCGGCCCCGCCCCCGGCTGGTAGAAGAAGTCGGGATTGGGGTGCCACCCTTCGGGGCCGTGGCCGAGCATGAAGGCGGTGGCGGCGACGGGTGTGCCGATGCGTCCCTCGTCCAACACCTGCCGGCAGGTCTGCAGGCCGCCGCCGAGGAAGGTGTCCGGCGCCCCGCCGACGCGGAGCCCGCGTTCCCGCGCCAGGTCGAGCAGCCGGCGGGCGGTGGCCCGATCGAGCGCCAGCGGCTTCTCGTTATAGACCGACTTGCCGGCCTCCAGGGCCGCGATGGCCACCGGCCCGTGCGCCTGCGGGATGGTCAGATTGACGACGATCTCAATCTGCGGGTCGGCCAGCAACTGGTCGACGCTGCAGGCGCGCGGAACACCGAACGCCGCCGCCTGTTCCTCGGCCCGCGACCGGTCGATGTCGGCACAGGCCACCACGGTCGTCCCGGCGAATGCCCCCAGATTCTGCAGGTAAATGCTGCTGATCTTGCCGCAGCCGATGAGGCCGATCCGTGCCTGCCGCTCGCCTGTCATCATGCTCCCACTCCGCGGGCGCGTGTGCGCCCCGCCCGACACTGCTCGTTCCCTATGCTCGGCGTAGTGAGGCTACCCGTGGGGAGGGCGCATGTCAAGGAAGAAGAAGCTAGACAAAAAGGTGCCCGGAAAAGATCAGCAGTCCGAAGCAGAAGAGGTTGAAGGTGAGGACCCAGCCGACGATATCCGTCCGCCAGCCGAGGGCCAGCACCTTTCGCCGGCGATTCCAACGTCCCACCAGGTCGTAACCCACCATCATGCCGCCCTGGTAGAGGCCATAGACGAGGTAATGCCAGTAGAGGCCATGCCAGCAGCCCATGAGGAAGAACGTCACGACCAGGGCGGCGTAGTTCGCCGAATTGCGGTTGCCGCCGAACCACTTCCGGCGGGTCGCCAGGAGGAGGAAACGCATGTAGACGTGGTCGCGCAGCCAGAAGGAGAGCGACATGTGCCAGCGGTTCCACATCTCCCGAAAGTCCCGGCTGAGGAATGGTTTGTTGAAGTTCTCCGGCACGGTGATACCGAGGAAACGCCCGACGCCGATGGCGAAGGCGCTGTAGCCCGCAAAGTCGAAAAAGAGGTAGAAGCTGTAGGCATACATATAGCGGAGGTCGCCCGCCCAGCCGTGCATAGTCGACGCCGGCAGCAAGGCGTGCTGATAGATCAGCGCTGCCACGATGAACTTGTAGAGGAAGCCTTGCGCGATACGGTGGATTCCGGCCTCGATGTCGGCCAGGTAGGCGCCCCGGCGGCGCGGGGCCCGCTTCAACTCCTCGCCAAAGCGACGATAGCGATCGATCGGCCCGGCGCTGATGGTGGGGAAGAAGAGGAGATAGGCCGCAATCCCCCGCGCCGTGGGCGCTTCTTTCGTCAACCCATCCTGGATCGTGATGATGGCGTCGAGCACCCGAAAGGTCAGATAGGAGATCCCGAGGAAGCCGAAGGTGGCAAACCGATCGCTCGTCGACGCGATGCCTGTGCTGTTGCCAAACGGCGCGGCGAAGATGCCGAAACGCCAGAGCCAGCCGTGTACCGCCAGGACGGGATAGACCTTGACCGCCACTAACGGCAGCAGGGCCAGACTGACGGCGAGGTAGAACGGCGGCTGCCGGCGGCCGCGGCGGCGGAACCAGGCGAAGGCGAGGATGATCGCCGTGCTGCCAACGGCGTCGACCGCAAGAAATTTCAACTGTTGGAGCCCGGCGCGCTGGGCCGCCACGTCGCCCAGCGGGTTGCTGAACTGGAAGACCAGCACGACGACGCTCAGCAGCAGGATCGCCCGCGTGCCAAGCAGGCGTACCAGTCCGAGGATGACGGCGATCGCCAGCGGATAGAGCAGGAAAGTGAAGTAGGTGAATGAGTCGTACGGGGTCACTGCGTCCTTGCCGACAGGGCACGGCGGTCAAGCTTCCCGTTGGGCGTCAGCGGCAGGGCGGGGAGCAGGTGCACCCGGCGCGGTAGCGCATACGCCGGCAACGCCTCCGCCAGTTGTCCCCGGACGCTGCGCGTGAGCGCCAGTGTTCCTTCCGGCAGGACGCGCGCCGCGGCATCCTCGCCCGGCGCCACGAAGGCGACGAGGTAGTCGGGACGCCCGTCGCGGTCCACCGTCAGGACGGCCGCGTCGGCCACACCCGGGAGGCGCCGCAGGTGCGCCTCAATCTCCTCCAACTCCAGGCGGTAGCCGTGGAGCTTCACCTGGCGGTCCAGGCGGCCGGCGCAATAGAGGAGGCCGTCGGCGGGGTCGATGTACCCGAGGTCGCCCGTGTGATAGGCGACGCCGCCGTTTGGCAGCGGCACGAACGGCCCGGTTCCCATGCGTGACGGTGCCGACGCGAGGTAGCCGGGGCTCACCTGCGGCCCGGCGATCACCATCTCGCCGCTGGCGCCGAGTGGCAAGCGCCGGAGCGGGTCGGCAGGGTCGGCGATCCACACGTCCATCCCCGCCGCCGGTGCGCCGACCGGCAGCGGCCGACCGGACGCCGCCATGGTGTCGGTCACGCGGACGGCCGTGACGGCCACCGTCGCTTCGGTGGGGCCGTAGGTGTTCCAGACCTCCGCCGCGGGGAACCGCCGCACCAGTTCGGCCGCCACAGCCGGGGGCAGCGTCTCCCCGCAGAAGAGGAAGCGGCGTAACGCCGGCAGCATCTCCTGCCGAAATCGGGGCTCCGCCAGACAGAAGCGGGCGAAGGACGGCGTCGACACCCAGACCGTGAGCGGCGCCCCGGCCAGGCGTGCGAAGAGCAGGCGAGGGTCCGCCACTTCCTCCCGCGTGATCGAGAAGAGCGTGCCCCCGGTGAGGAGCGCGCCATAGAGGTCCATCACGGAGAGGTCGAAGTTGAACGGCGCCTGATTCAGGAACGTCTCCTCACCCGCGGTGAAGCGCTGCGTCTGGATCAGCCAGCTCGTGAAGTGCTCCAGCGCCCGACAGGGGATCGGCACGCCCTTCGGCTCGCCGGTGGTGCCCGACGTGAAGATGATATAGGCGGTGGGGTCGGCGCTGCCGGACGGTCCCTCCGGCGCCGCGGCCGGCGCAGACCCGGCGCAATCGACGCTTTCGGCTAGCGGGTCGCAGTGGATTGTTGGGATGCCTCGGGCGTCGAGCGCCGCAGCGACCGCCGCCGGCAACGCCTCGGCCGCCACGGCGACGCCGGGGCGCGCCAGGTCCAGCATGCTGGCGATACGGGCGGGCGGGACGGCGGAG
>JAICXR010000562.1 GCA_025980355.1 Chloroflexota bacterium
CCCAACAGCTCGGCGAAGACCGGGATGAACGCCGAGTTCAAGGCGCCGCCGACGACGAGGTTGAAGATGAAATCCGGCACGGCGAAGGCCGCCTGGAAGGCGTTGGCCGCCGGCCCGTTACCGAAGGTCGCCGCCAGTAGACTCGTCCGCCATAGTCCCAGCAGCCGGCTGAAGACGAAGGCGACCATCACCGTCAGGCTGGCCGAAACGAGGGCGGAACGGGCGACGCGGTGGGACGGGGGAGCGGCGGGATGAGGAGAAGGGGGGACGGAGCGTTCTGGGCGGTGGGCAGCGGCACTCTTTATGGGGCGCGGCGATGTGGCCGGGCGGACGGGGGGCCGGACATCGCGGCTGAGCGGGCGAAAGACCACGGGCTGCGCCACCCGACGCGGCGGTGTCACGGCTGCCCTCGATCCTTCACTCGCACCCTTACAATTCCGGTGGATGAATCCCCCGGGTAACACGACAAAGCCCCTGCGGGGCTGCGACCGTCGAGCACGTTCGGCAAAGACGTTGGTTTGGGTAGCCCCGGGAGGGGGCTTCATGACTTCAGCCGGGGGGTTCATCCCCCGGACGCCGCCTCCCGCATCCCCACCTCGTCGCGTACTATACCCCTGACGACAGAAAGGGCTACGCCGTGGACAACTTGCACATCGCCGAGGCGTTGGACGAGATCGGGCAGCTTTTGGAGCTGCAAGACGTCGCCGTCTATCGGGTACGCGCCTACCATAACGCCGCCGACGCGGTCCGCCGCTGGCCCGCCCCGGTCGATCAGTTGGCACTCCAGGGCAAGCTGGACACCATTCCCGGCGTCGGCAAAGCCATTGCCGAGAAGGTCGGTGAGCTCGTCACGACCGGCCATCTCCGGTACCTGGATGAGTTGCGTGCCGCCTTCCCGCCGGGCCTCTTCGAGCTGATCACCGTGCCGGGTCTGGGCGGCAAGACGGCACTGCGCATCGCCCGAGAACTGGGGGTCGGCAGCATCGACGAGTTGGAGATCGCCGCCCGCAGCGGGCGCATCCGCACGCTCGCCGGCATGGGGGAGAAGCGGGAGCAAGCAATCCTGCACAACCTGGAATCGCTCCGGCGCAAGGATGAACGCCACCCCATCGCCGACGTGCTCCCCATGGCCCAGCAGGTGCTCGCCAGCTTACGGGAGTCGGGGCTGGCCCAGCGTCTGGACCCCGCCGGCAGCTTGCGCCGCTTCGAGGAGACCATCGGCGACCTGGACTTCATCGCCACCGCCGAGGACAGTAGCGCGCTCACCAGCCACTTTGTCGCCCTGCCCATCGTGCGCGAGGTGCTCGGCCAGGGGCCCGCCAAAGCGACGGTCATCGCCCAGAATGGCGTGCAACTGGACCTGAAGGTCGTCCAGCCCCGCGATTACGGCTCCTTGTTGCAGCACTTCACCGGCTCTAAGACGCACAACATCCGCCTGCGGGAGTTCGCCCAGCGTCGGCATCTTCGGGTCAGCGAATATGGCATCGCCGACGAACGCACCGGCGTCGACGAGCACTTTGCCACCGAAGAAGGCGTCTACCAGCGCCTCGGCCTGGCCTACATCCCGCCGGAGTTGCGACAGGGGTTCGACGAAATCGAGCGCGCCCAGTCCGGCCGCTTGCCGCGGCTCGTCAACCGCGCCGACCTGCAGGGCGACCTGCACGCCCATACCGACGAGAGCGACGGCCACAACACGCTGGAGGAGATGGCCGCCGCGGCGCAAGCCGCCGGGCTTCGCTACCTGGCGATCTGCGATCATTCGGTGGGACGCGCCGTCGCCGGCGGGCTCTCCGTCGAACGCCTCCGCCGCCAGATCGCCGCCATTCGCGCTTACAATGCCCAAGCGCCGGACGGCTTCCGCTTACTCGCGGGGAGCGAGGTCGACATCCGCTCCGACGGCCGGCTGGACTTCCCGGACGAGGTGCTGGCGGAACTGGACATTGTCGTCGCCTCGATCCACTCGG
>JAICXR010000443.1 GCA_025980355.1 Chloroflexota bacterium
AGGTCGGCGCGGATTTTCTGGCGCAGGTCGTCATTGCTGAAACTCAGCATGCCGCACTCGACGTGGTGGATGACGACGACCTCACGGGTGCCGAGCAACAGCTGCGAGATCACCAGGGAGCGGATCGCGTCTTCGGTGGGACGCCCGCCGGCGTTGCGGATGACGTGGGCGTCCCCCTCCTCCAGGCCCAGCATTCGGGCCGGATCGAGGCGGGCGTCCATACAGGTGAGGATGGCGACGTGCAGCCGCGGCGGCGTCTGCAATGATCCCTTGGTAAACCCTGCGGCGTAGCGACGGTTTGCTTCCAGCAACTCCGGCAATGCGGCCATGGGACCTCCTGTCTACTTTCTCGATCGAGTCAGTCTGCAAGGCCCATAGTACACGTGGCGAGTCGGTGTGGCAAGAAACGGGCGTGCGGCGCCGCTACGTGCGCTCAGCGAGCTCCAACATACCGAAGGGCCGCGCGGGCCGCGTGGTAGCCGCACATGCCGTGGACGCCGCCGCCGGGGGGCGTGGACGACGAACAGAGGAAGACGCCCGGCAGCGGCGTCGTGTAGGGAGAGAGCCGGACGGCGGGCCGGAAGACGATCTGGCGCAGCGTCGATTCCCCTTCGCCGATGTCGCCACCGATCAGGTTGGGGTTGTGCCGTTGCAGCGCGGCGGGTCCCATGACATGGCGCGCCAGGATGCGGTTGCGAAAGCCGGGGGCGAAACGCTCGATCTGGTTTTCGATCCGCGCCGTCATATCGACCGCGCTGCCGTTAGGGACGTGGCAATAGCCCCAGGCGACCTGCTTCCCGCCCGGCGCCCGCGACGGGTCGAACAGCGACGGCTGCGTCACCAGCACGAACGGATTCTCTGCCGGCCTCCCCTGCCACTCCGTGCGACGTCCCGCCTCCATCTCCGCTAGGGTGCCGCCCAGGTGGACCGTCCCCGCCAGCCTACATTCCGCCGCACGCCAGGGGATCGGCGCATCCAAGGCCCAATCGACCTTGAACGTGCCCAACCCATACTGGAAGTGTTCCAACTGATGCCGATAACCGGCCGGCAGTGGGGCGCCTCCCAGGGCGAGGAGCTGTTGGGGCGTCATGTCCAGAAGCACGGCCTTGGTGCGCGGCAGATCGTCGAGCGATGTGACGGTCCGACCGGTGACCACTTCGCCACCGAGCGACCGCAGGTACGACACCAGCGCGGCGGTGATGGCGCCTGACCCGCCGCGGGCGAACGGCCAACCGGCGCCGTGGCCGGCAATGCCGAGCGTGAGCGCGAAGGCGGCGCTGGGCGACTTGTCCAAGGGCAATGTGGCGTGGCTAGCGATGCCGGCAAGGAGGCCCCGTGCGAGCTCCTCCTTGAACAGCCCCCGCGCCAACAACGTGGTGGGCCATAGGGCGCGCAACCCGAACCGCGCCAGCAAGAACGGGTGGCGGGGCAGGTGCAGCAGCGGACCGAGCGTCTCCTGGAAGAGCGTCTCATAGTGCCGTACGAAGGGGCCAACGAGCATGCCGTAGGCGGCGCCGTCCGGCCCGAGGTGGCGTGCGGTCGCCCGGACGGACCGCTCCAGGACCGCGGCGGTGCCGTCGTCCAGTGGGTGGGCCGCGGCGATCGGCGGCTGCACCCATTCCAGGCCATGCGCCGCCAGGGGCAATTGTCGCAGGAAAGGCGAAGCGATGCCCAGCGGATGCACCGCCGAGCAGACGTCGTGGACGAAGCCGGGCAACGTCAACGGCTCGCTTCGTGCCCCACCCCCCGGGACGGACGCGCCCTCGACGACGAGCACCGAGCGGCCGGCACGCGCGAGTTCCACCGCCGCCGCCAGTCCATTCGGGCCGGAGCCCACGACGACGACGTCATACTGCCGGCGTACGTCGCTGACCGTTACCATCGGTCGCGCAGCCACCGATAGACCAGCGCATTCACCAGCCCGAACAGGAGCGCCGACTGCCAATGCAACAGCGTTTCGCGGGGATCACGCCGTCCCACCTGCCGTTCCGCGCCGGTGCGCGTCGCGGCGCCCAGCGGCGAGAAGGCCGCCAGGTAGACCAGGCCGCCCAGCACAGCGCCGCCCAATAGCGGGGGAACTCGACGGTGCCCGCGCCATTCGACGAGCAGCCCGTAGAGCGCCCCCCACATCGCCGCGTACTCGAAATGGAACACTGCCCCCAACAGCCAGTGCATCGACGGGGACAGGTCGGAGCCGGCGTGGGCGGCGGCGCTGCGCACGAAGCGAGGCCCGATATCGGCGCGTTCGCGCACCCCCAGAAGCTGCCCAACGACCTGGGCGAGCACCACCTGCGGTATGCCGGCGATCCAGCCGGCGGTCACCCCGCGCGTCGCGATCAATGTCACCTTAGCGATCGTGGTCGGTTTCACGACCTTTTCCGGCTCGGGCATTGTTATCTCCTCGCGGCGGGTGCGACGGCAACACCGCGTACCGCATGGATCGTGCCGGGCCGGCAGAGACGCGCTGTGACGGTGGGTCCATCGCCGTGGGGCGCCTCACGGCCACGGCCAGAGGCTCGTTTCCGGCATGTGCCCCCAACCTATGTGTATGCTTGTTGGCACGGGGAGCGCGATGGATGGAGGTGAGTTGCATGCGGGTATTGGTCATGGGCGCGGGGGCGCTGGGCGGCTGCTACGGGGCGGCGCTCGCCCAGCATGGCCACGATGTCACGTTCGTTGCCCGGGGCGAACACCTGGCCGCCCTCCAAGCGCGCGGGCTAGAGATCCGGCATGGGGAGGAGCGGACGCTGCTGAAGCCGGTGCGGGCGGTGTCCACGCCCGCTGAGGCGGGTTCGCGCTTCGACCTCATCCTGTTCGCGGTGAAAGGCTACGACATCGACACCGCGGCAGTCGCCCTGCGCCCGGTGCTGGGGCCGGACACGGCGGTGCTGCCCTTCCAGAACGGGGTGGAGACCGTTGACCGCCTTGCGGCGCTGCTCGGCCCGGAGCACGTCCTCGCCGGCGTCTCCTATATCCGCGCCGGCCGGCCGGCACCGGGAGTACTGGAATTCGTCTCCCATCTGCGCCCGACGATCATCGGGGAACAATCCGGCCGCCTGACGCCCCGCGTGGAGTCGATCGCCACGGCGCTCCGCGAGGCGGGGATCGAC
>JAICXR010000370.1 GCA_025980355.1 Chloroflexota bacterium
GGCCGCGAGGTCCGGCAGCGCCTTCAGGTCGCTCGGGTCGATCGGCACGGCCGTCACCTGCGTCGGCTCGAAGACCGAGAGGAAATTGCCGGCCCAGGCGCCTGCCGGCGTCAGGATCAGCGCGGCGGCCAGCGAGACGCCAGCAGCGACGCCGCCGAGCGGCTTGGCCAGGCGGAGCTTGTGTTGACTGATCACGTGGGCAACCCTTTCCGGTAGTGAACGTGGATGGGACAACGCATCCTCCACGAATCGTTGTTGCAGGCGTTGGAAGGCGCCCGCAGTGTCCGGCGGAGCGGCCGGAGCACCAAAGAGGTTGGCGGCGAAATCCGCGTCCGCCGCCATGGCGGCAAGGCGCGACCGGCAGCGGCCGCATGCCGCCACGTGCCGCCGGTCGGCGGACGCCACCGCCTGCGGCTCATCGTGCAAGCGGCGAAGGACGCCGTCAGCGATGTGGGGCATGCGTCATCTCCTTTCGCATTGCTGCCTCCGCCCGGCGGAGGGTGGTGCCGACCTGGTCGGCCGGCATCCCCAGGGCGGTAGCGACCTCGGCGTAGCTCAACCCGCTGTAGCGCAGCACCAACGCCGCCGCTTGCCGTTCCGGCAACCGAGCCAGTACCGCGCGCACCTCGCGGCGTTGCTCGTCTCGTTCCACGGTGCGGAGTGGATCGAGCGACGTCTCGGCGCTTTCCCGCAAACGGGCCGTCGCCAGGGCCTCCACCGTCTCCCGCCGGAAACGCCGGCGTTTCCCGCGGAGGACGTTGAGCGCCGCATGTGCCGCAGCGGCGTGCAGCCAGGCTGGGGCGTAGGGGGCATCGGCGGGATGTTGGCGATGATAGGTGTAGAACACTTCCTGCGCCACGTCTTCCGCTTCGTGAGCATCCGCCAGCACGCGGCTCGCAATGGTCACGACGCGGGCATACTCCGCGACGAACAGGCGCTCGAACATGACCGAGCTGTCTCCCCGTTGCACGGCGGTCCAGTTCTTTACCGCTGCCACCATCAGCTCATCCATCTACACCCCGGCCCTGCTCCGGGTTTCATGGAGTAGAGCACCGGCAACGGCGCAAATGTGGCAGGGAAATCCGACAGTCCGACAAGGCCGCGTCTGCGGTCTGCGGACAAGTTAACGGGGCGACTGCTGTCGCACCGCGACTGGACTTTCGCCAACTTCACCGGAAGGTACGTCCCGACCGCAGTCGGGCTTATCTTGGCCGCAGACCGCAGTCGCGGCCCGGTTAGACCTCCGCAAGAGCCGCCCGGTACAGTTGCAGCGTCAGTTCCACGTGCGCGAGGTGCTCGCGTGCGTGGCCATAATTCGTGACGAGCCAGTGGAGCACCGTGTGGGGCGAGCGATCCGGACGCTCGCGCACCGCATCCAGATCTTGCGGCGTGACCTTGGGCGCGAGCTCCGCCAGCAGCGCATCGGCCGCGGCGACACGCGCCAGTAGATCCTGTTTGCCCCCCGCTTGGGGAACAAACTCCGCGGCGCGGTCGCGGCTCGCCGGAATGGCCGCGGCGAGCCGCCACACCTCCGCCTCTGAGCCAAGGGTATGGACCACCAGGACGCTGACCGGGTTCGTCTCCGCCGCCGGTACCCAGGCGAGCGCCGCGTCCTCGGCGCTCGCCAACTGATCGCGCAACTGCTGGTGAACGGCACGGTAGCCGTCCGCGATGGTCTCGACAATACCATTAGCCATTCGACCCATCCTTTTTGCCCGATGTCACGCTTTGGCACCGTCCTAAGCGCGTTGATCTCGCATTGGCGATGCTATCTATACTACCGAACAGCCTTTCTTGGCCAGAGGCACCGACATTTGGGCATGCTACCAGGCTCATAATTTCTTTACCTGGTATACCGTCCTTTCTTAGCATTGATGGCCCAGACTATGCGAGACGGAGACGACAGGCCGTGGAGGCCGCCCGGCAGGGGCGCCGGGGCCCACAGGGAGGACCGCACATGGAGATTTGCCTGGCATCGCTGCATCCGAAGGTGCTCAGCGGCCAGATCGACAGCCTCGCCGGGTTGGGGCGGGCCCTCACCCGCCGCGGCCATGCGGTGACGTTGGTCGCCCCTTTTAACACTGACGGCCTGCTAGACCGCTCGCTGATCTCCCTGGATGCGGGGACCCATCGCCTGACCGGGGCCGCCCTGAAGATGATCAAGACGATTCCCCAGGTGATCGCGGCCGCCAAGGAGGCCGACGTGCTGCACCTGGCGCTGCCGACGCCGGCGTTCAGTTGGGTCGGCGATGTCGTCCAGGCCGGCACCGCGACACCGGTGATGGTCAGCTACGAGGGGCACCTGGCGCCGGCCCGGCAGTTATTGCGCCCGTCGCGGCTCCGCCGGAGCTGGCGGACCTATCTGCCCCTCTGGGGCGTGAACAACGGCATGTTCGGCCGGGCCACGCGCTATGCGGCGGCGCGCTATGTCGTGAGCAGCGACTATCAGCGCCGGGAACTGGCTGCCCTCGGAGCGCCGGCCGAGCGCCTCGACGTGCTGAGCAACGTCGTGGAGGAAGAGAAGCTGGTGCGCTGCGCCCCGGACCTTGCCCGGCGCCAACTCGGCCTGCCGGAAGGCAAGAAGCTCATCGGCTACATCGGCCACTTTAACGACGTGAAGGGTGTTGACGTGCTGGCGACGGCCTTCGCCCAACTCGTGCGCCGGCAACCCGAGGCCCACCTGGTGCTGGCCTGGAGCGGCCAGGGGAACCCGGAGCCGGTTCGCGCGCCGCTGGCCGGGTTGGACGGCCACGTGACCTGGTTGGGCAAAGTCCACGTCGGCACCTTCTTGTGCGCCCTGGATGCGCTGGCCCTCCCCTATCGCTGTACTGCCGGGCAAGGCGCCTATCCTTCGTTGGTGATCGAGGCCCTGCACGCGGGCTGCCCGCTGGTGACGAGCCGGTTGCCGCTGTTGGAAGAGCTCCTCGGCCCAACCGAGACGGCGCTCCTCTGTGCCCCCGAACAGCCGGCGGCGCTGGCGGCGCAGTTGGAGACGCTGCTGGTGGACGAGCAGCGAACGGCGCGGATGCGCGCTGCCCAGCAGTTGGTCGCCCGCCACCGATTCGCCCCCGACGTACTGGCGCTACACTATGAGATGATCTACGAAGCGATGCTGCCCGCAGCCATTCAGGATGTTGGCGCCACCGTCGCCGCCTAGTCAGGAGTTCGTCACCGGATGCGCCACCACGATGCCCTGAAGGGTGCGGCTTTCGGCCTCCTCATCGGAGTGCTCCTCGGCACCATAGAAGTCCTGCGCGTCGCCTGGTTCATCCGCGGTGGCACGTTCCGCCCCGATCTGCTCGTCGACGCCTGGCTGATCGACGGCGGCATCCTGGCCGTCCTCTGCTTCTTGCTGGGCGCGTTGCGCTCCCTGTTCCGGCGGCGGCCCCGCTCGACAGGAAGTCGCGTCGCACGGCGATACGAGCCGGCGGCCGGGTCCGCCAGCCCGGCCGGTTCCCGACGAACGGTGCTACGGCTGGCCGCCACCGGCCTCGTTGGCGTCGGCGTCCTGGGCATTGCCCGCTGGCTCGAGTTCAACGGGAAGGCCGTGACGGCTCGGGTTGGCGCCATCCCGGCGTCCGCCGACAGCGCCGGGGATGCCCCACGCCCCAACGTGGTACTGATTACCGTCGACACCCTGCGCGCCGACCAGTTGGGCTGCTACGGCCATCCCTTCGTCAAGACGCCGGCCCTGGACGCCTTTGCGGCGCAAGGGGCGCGGTTCGGGATGCACCTGATTCAGGAGCCGCAGACGAACCCGTCGCATTGCAGCATGTTCACCGGGATGTACCCGTCGAGCAGCGGCGTGCGCATCCACATGGTGGACAAACTGCCGAATACCCTGGACACCCTGGCGACGACGTTCA
>JAICXR010000023.1 GCA_025980355.1 Chloroflexota bacterium
AAGGCGGCAGCGACTGCGGGCCCAGGAGGCACCCCCGACCAAGAATTACGCCGACTGCGGTCGCGCTGCGTCCCGACCGCAGTCGCCCTTCGTCGCTTGGCCGCAGACCGCAGTCGCGGCCCGGCCGCGTCCCGCCCTCCCCGCTGGTATCCTGGCTGTAGGAAAAGGACGAGCCGCCGCAGAAGGGAGCGACCGCCCATTATGGAGCAGACAGGGAAACCCGCCATCGCCGCTCGCGGCCCGTTGAATCTGGCCGAGCTGGTGCAGCAGGGACTGGTGGAGCTGACGGAGCTGCGCCTGGCGGACGCCTCAGCGCTGCTCGCCGTCGAGTTGGAGCTGTTGGAGCAACTCGCCCTCATCGAGGCGCGGGCGCCTGGCGCCGGCACGTCGCGGACCCAGTTGCTCGGCTATCGGACGGAACCCGGCGTCGGCGACGTCCACGACTTCGTGGAGCGCCGGCTCGTGACGGAGTACCTGCTCGCCACCGGCGTCGACGCCGTCACCATGCCCCTGGTCAAGGCGGCGCCGCTCTACTCCCACATCGCCCGCGATGCCAGCCTGGTGGCCATCGCCGGTGACATCGCGCCGCAGGCCATCGTCCACCGCCTGACTTCCTGCCCGCGCGTCCTGCTCTACGGGCTGGATGCGACCGGCCTGGAGTTGCACGGGCGGCTCTTCCGCCGTCTCGTCGCTCCCACGGCCACCAACTGGCCGGAGTCTGCGCTGCTGCGCGCCGCCGGGCCGACCGCCGCCGAACCGACCGATCTGCGTACCCTGCTCGCCGACCTCCAGCGCGGCCAGACGCCGCGTGTTCCCAGCCCGGCGCCAGCCGCCGCGCCCAGTGCCCGGCCGAGCGCCGCCGAACGGCGCCGGGCACGACGCCTGCGCCTGAACGAATCCGACTAGCGACGATGCCGTCGCCGCCCAAGCCGTCCGTCGATAACGACGCCACGCTCGCCGTCAACCGCCGGGCCTATCACGACTACTTCATCGAGGAGACGTACGAGGCCGGCCTCGTGCTGACCGGCACCGAGATCAAGTCGCTGCGCAGCGGCAAGGCCAACCTGCGCGAGGGCTACGCCCGGCCACGCCAGGGGGAGATCTGGTTGCTCAACGTCCACATCTCGCCCTACGAGCAGGGCAACCGCTATAACCACGAGCCGACGCGCGACCGCAAGCTGCTCTTGCACCGCCGGCAGATCACCGACCTGATGATGAAGGTCCAGCGCAACGGCCTCACGCTCGTGCCTTTGCGCCTCTATCTCAAGCACGGCCGCGCCAAGCTGGAGCTCGGCCTCGCTAAGGGCAAGAAGCAGTACGACAAGCGCGACGCCATCGCCGAACGCGACTCTCGGCGCAACCTGGAGCGCGAGCTCGGCCGGCGGGACCGCTAGCGCGGAACCGTCGCGGCATACCGCTTGCAACCCCTGCTCTTCGCTAGCGCCGAACGGCATCGGTCTCCCGGCAGTCGCCAGCGGCGGGCGTCGACCCCGACCCGCGTAGCGACGGCCGCCTGGCTGGCGTCGGCGCGACCGCAGGGAGACCGCTGCGACCGTCGTTGCACCCGCTGCCCGTAATCGGGGCGGCAAAGAGGAAGGAAGCCGCCGGTGACCACGCGCCTCAGCAGCGCCCCCATCGAGCGCGTCGACGTCTCGGCCTACCGCATCCCGACCGACTATCCGGAGTCCGACGGCACCTACGCCTGGGACTCCACGACCCTCGTCCTGGTCGAAGCCGTTGCCGGTGGCCAGCACGGGATCGGCTACACCTACGCCGACACGGCCACGGCGACGCTGGTCAGGGACCTGTTGGCGAAGACGATTGAAGGGCGCGACGCACTGGACGTGCCCGGCTGCTGGGCCGCCATGGACCACGCGATCCGCAACCTCGGCCGTCCCGGCATCGCCTCGATGGCGATCTCGGCGGTCGACGTCGCGCTGTGGGACCTCAAGGCCAAACTGCTCGACATCGCCCTGGTGACGCTCCTCGGCGCCACGCAGGACCGGGTGCCGATCTACGGCAGCGGCGGCTTCACCTCCTATCCCGTCGCCAGGTTGCAGGAGCAGCTCGGCGGCTGGGTGGCGGCCGGCATCCCGCGGGTCAAGATGAAGATCGGTACCCACCCCGCCGATGACCTCGCCCGGGTGCGCGCCGCCCGCGCCGCCATCGGGCCGGAGGCCGCCCTCTACGTGGACGCGAACGGCGCCTACAGTCGCAAGCAGGCGCTGGCCCAGGCGGCGCGTTTCCGGGAGGAAGGGGTTGTCTGGTTCGAGGAGCCGGTGCCTTCGGCCGACCTTGCCGGCTTGCACCTGATCCGGGATATGGGGCCGGCCGGCATGGACATCGCCGCCGGCGAGTACGGCTACGACCTCGGCTATTTCCGCCACATGCTGGAGGCGGAAGCGGTCGATGTGCTGCAGGCCGACGGCTCCCGTTGCGCCGGGATTACCGGCTTCCTGCGCGCCGCCGCCCTCACCGAATCGCGCCTGGTGGCGCTCTCCGCCCATTGCGCCCCGTCGCTCCACATCGCCGCCTGTTGCGCCATCAACCGCCTCTCGCCGATCGAATATTTCCACGATCACGTCCGGATCGAAAGCATGCTCTTCGATGGCGCGGTCACGCCGGTCGACGGGGCGCTCCGCCCGGACCGCACGCGCCCCGGCCTCGGGCTGGAGTTCAAGCGCGCCGACGCCGAGCGCTACGCGGTGTGAGCGGGATCTCGCCGCCCGACAGCGACCTGTGCAGCGTCGTCCTGCGCACGGCGCCCGAACGGGACGTCGCCCCGACCAACGGGCGCCACCTGCATGCCGCCTTCCTGCGCTGGATCGCGGACATCGACCAGGCGCTGGCGGCGGACCTGCACGCGCCCGGCCGCACGCGCCCGTTCACGGTCGCCTTGCTCCCCCCGAGCGGCCAGGAGGCCGGACTCGCCCTCCGTTGCAGCCTCCTTGATCGCCGGCTCATCGCCGCCGTCCAGGAGCGACTCGCCGCCGGCGCCATTCGGCTCCGCCTGGGGTCGTCGACCTACGACTTCCAGCCGGCCCCCTCCGACACCTGGTCCGGCGCAGCCCGTTGGCAGGGCCTCGCCGCCGCCAGCACAAGAGACAGGGATATCCGGCTGGAGTTCGCCACGCCGACCTGCTTCAGTCGCAACCTGCCCGGCGAGCGTACGCACCTGGCGATGTTCCCGCAGCCGGAATTGCTCTGGGACGGGTGGGCGCGGAAATGGCGCACGTTCGGTCCGCCCAGTCCGGGCTTATCGTCGGTCGCCGACGCGGCGGCGCGCTGGGTCATCGTCTCCGCCTACCAGTTGGCAACCCGGACGGTCGACCTCGGTCGCTTTCCCCAGAAGGGGTTCCTGGGCTGGGTGGACTACGAGTTGCAGCCTGACACGCCGCCGGAGGTGGCCCGCGTCCTCAACATGCTGACCGACTTCGCGGCGTTCGCCGGCAGCGGCTACAAGACGACGATGGGGCTCGGCCTCACCCGACGCCGCCTATAAGCGCCAAATGGACGCTATCTCGTCCCTCCAGGCACTATTTCCGCCAATATCGTGCCTAGCGTGCTAGCGTCGGCGCGCCATCCTGGGTATACTCGCAGATGTTCGGCCCCGGCGAACGTGGGGTGGGGCCTGCCGCATACACGGGCGGCGTGGCACGTGGAATGCATGCTCTACGCCGCGGTTGGCGGACGGAGCAGTCGAGGAGGATGCAGATGATTCGGCGAACCCTGGCCGGCGTGTCGCTCGCCGCACTGATGGGGGTGAGTTTGGCCGCCTGCGGCAATAGCGGCGGCGGTACCGCGAGCAGTGGTGGTGGCCAATCGTATCCGGGCAATGGCAACGCCGCCAACGGCCAGACGCTCTTCCTCGGTTCGGGCGGCTGCGTCGCCTGCCACACGGTCGCCGGCACGGCCGCGCAGGCCAAGATCGGCCCGGACTTGTCCCACGTCGGATCGATGCTCACGCCGGATCAGATCTACACCCAGATCGCCGACCCCAAGCAGCGGCCGGCGCCGTACGCCACACCGCCCCAGACGGGCACGCAGATGCCGTCAAACTCTTTGAGCGCCCAGCAGCGCGCCGATATCACGGCCTGGCTCTCCACGCTGAAGTAGGGCGTCGTTCCGGCTAGCGACCGAAACTCAGGCGGGCCGCTTCGATCTCGGGCAAGCCCGCCTGCCGGATCCGCGCGGTCGCCTCGGCCACGTCATAGGCCACCCGTCGCCACTCCCAGTGCTTCGCTTCCTCGTCTATCAAGAGGTAACTGGCCCGCCAGTTGCCGTCGCGCGGTTGCCCCACTGCGCCGGGATTGCCCAGGGTCCGCCGATCGGCTGGCGCCGAACCGTCGGCCATGAGGTCCTGGCCCCGCTCGTCATAGGCGGCGGGCACGTGGGTGTGGCCAAGGAGGCAGTATTGGGACGAGAAATGGGCGAAGTTCGCCCGCGCCCGCCGGGGCGTGTCCACATACTCCCAGACCGGATCACGGGGGCTGGCGTGGACGAGGGTGTAGTGCTGCCGTTCCAGCCGGATGGGCCGTTCGGCGAGGTCGAGCAGGTACTCCCGGTGCTCAGGCTCCAGCACCCGGGCTGTCCAGCGCAGACAACGGGCTGCGGCGTCATTAAAGCGCCGCAGGTCCTCCATGCCGATGGCGCCGAGATCGTGGTTGCCGGCCAGTACCACGGCACCGAGTTCGCGCACGCGCCGGACGCAGTCGTTCGGATCGGCGCCGTAGCCCAGGAGGTCCCCCAAACACCACCAGGCGTCGACGGTGCCGGCGTCCGCGATCACCGCCTCTAATGCCGGCAGGTTGCCGTGGATGTCGGAAATGACGGCAATGCGCACTGCTGTTCCGCCTCATCCGGGGCTACGTTGCCCGGCGTGCCCTACATCCCCCCGGGCGAGGTGGTACCCGGGATCAGCTTCCCCGCCGCCCCCGCGCTCGGCGTCGGCGTCGGTACCGCGTTGGAAGCGGCCGGTACGGTCCGCCCTTCCAGTACCGCGACCGCCGCGTTCAGCTGGGGGTCTTTCCCGGCGGCGAGATCGTTGAGGGTCAGGTCGACCTTCACGTCTGGGATGACGCCGGCACCGTTGAGGAGGCGGTGTTGCACCGGCGTCGAGACTTTGTCGACGGCGTATTCGACGGCCGAACCGTCGGCAAGGGTCTGGAATTTGCCGACGGCGACGCAGCCCGCCGTCGGTGTGCCGACGACCGGCGTGGCATCGCGTTCCTGCATCGCCGCAGCGAAGATCTCGCTTGCCGACGCACTGTCCTGGTTGACGATGACGACCACTTTCTGGGGCGACACGGTGCCCTGGCCGGTGGCGGACAAGGTTTGGGGCTGACCGGAGCGGTCTTCAAACAGCGCAATCGGCCCCTGGGCGATGAAGAGACTTGCCGTCTGGACCAGCGACTGCAAGGTCCCGCCGGAGTTGTCGCGGAGGTCGATGATCCATTGGGTGCTGCCCTGCTGGGCCAACTGCTGCAGCGTCTGTTGCAATTGCTGCGGCATATCGGCGGTAAAGCCGTACACATGGACGTAGCCAATTGGCGCGCCCGCGCCGGTAGAGACGGTGCCGCTGGCCAGGGCCGGCGGCGCCACATTCTGGCGCGTGATCGCGAACTGCAAGGTACCCTGGCCCAGCCGTTGTACGTCCAGGTGCACGACGCTGCCGACGGGACCGCGAATCAGGGAAGCGACATCGCTCGCGGCCATGCCCTGCACGCTGCGCCCATCCACCGCCGCAATCGCGTCGCCCCGCTTCAGCCCGGCCTGGGCTGCCGGCAAACCGGCGAACACCTCGTCGATCAGCGGCAGGCCGCCCGGACGGTCCTTCAGGGAGGCGCCGATGCCGCCGAACTGCACATTGCCGGAGAGCTCGGCCTGCTGCTCCTGATACTGGGCTGGCGTGAAGAAGTTGGTGTGGCAGTCGTTGATGCTTTCGGCCATGCTCGCCATCGCATCATGGGCGAGCGTCGTCGAATTGACCTGGGGATATTGCGCGGTCACCGCCACGTACTCCTGGGCAATCTGGCGGCGGACGGCGGCGCTGTCATCCGAAAACGTCGCCTGGGGGAATGTCTCCGCGGCCGCCGCGCCGAGTTGTTGGGCCACGGCGTCCTGCATCCCGGTGGCGACCGCCAGACCGAGCACCGAAGGATCGAGGGGCAGCACGTACCCGCTCAGCAGGGCGTCGTACTCGCTCTGAATTAGCTGCGCTTCGGCCGGAGGGCTACCATAGCGCGGGATGCCGGTGAGGGCGGGGCTGCTGCAGGCGCTGAGGAGGAAGCACACCGCCAGTAGCGGCGCGATCCATCGGTGCATACTGACCTCTGCCCTGTAAGCCTGGTGACGCGACGTCCGCTACCAGTGTACCAGGGGCGGCGGCGCGCCTGCCGCGCTCAGGAGGTACGGACGTTGATGTAGACTACCGTCCCCGGCGAGACGAGGGTGCCCGGCTGCGGGTCCTGGCTCTCCACCTGGCCGATCTGCACCGTGGGACTGTGACCGCTCTGGTTGGCGAAGGTCGTGGCCAGCCCGGCGGCCCGGATCGTATCCTGGGCCTGCGCCTCCGGCATACCGACGACGCTCGGCACGGCGATCTTGTTGCCGGCGCTGACGGTCAGGTCAACTTGACTGCCCGGCTGCATCGCCGTGCCCGGCCCCGGGTTCTGGGCGATCACCGAGCCTTCCGGCACCGTACGGCTCGGTGTATCGGTCACCTTCGACTTCAACCCGACATCGGCGATGGCGGCCTGAGCCCGTTGGACGGCCATGCCGACGACGTTCGGCACCGTCGCCGCGGGCGGGCCGCTACTCACCGTCAGATGGATAGTGCTGCCGAGCGGCACGATCGACGTCGGCGGCGGGTCCTGGGCCAGCACGTCGCCGGCCCGGACGCCCGTACTGGGGCGGTTGGGCGTCCGGTCCGTGTTGAAGCCGGCCTGCGACAGAATCTGGGTGGCGTCGGCAACGGAGCGACCGATGACGCTCGGCACCGCCCCGGTCGGTATTGGCGTCGCCGTCGGCGGCGCCGGGGTGTCGGTTGGCGCCGGCGTCGCCGTCGACGTGGGCGTCGGGGACGGCGTGGCTTCCGGGGACGGACTGGGCGCGACGGTAGCGGTCTGCGTGGCATAGAACCCGGCCGTGGCGCTCGCCATCGCCAGAGCGGTTTCCGTGGCGTGGGCGCCGCTCACCGTCGGCGTCGGGGTCGCTGTCGGCGTTTCCGCGTTGCCGCCGAGCTGCCCCTGGGTGGCGAGCACGGGCGTGGCGGCGGGCAGCGGCGTATCCGTCGCCCCGAGTGCGCCGGGAGGCGTCGGAGACGGACGGGAGAATATGGGCGGGAAGCCGATGCCGCGCGGCGTCGCCGTGGCTTGCGTGGCGCCCGAGACCGCTGGGACGGTCGGCGCTACGGTGTCGACCGAGCCGAGCCATTCCGCGAAGGCCACGCCGCCGCCGATCAACAAGAGGACGACCACCAGGCCGACGATGGAGAGCCAGGGCGACGTCCGGCGATGCTTCCGTCCGACGGCCACCGACGACCCACCGCGCGGCATGGCCCGCGTCACCGGCAATCCCGCGCCGCCCGGGAGCGCCACGCCGACGGCGTCGGCGGCGTTCCCAGCGCTCAGTGGCGCAAACGCTCGGGTGGTTGATAAGGCCGCTCCCCGGTATTCGGTGAGCGCCTGGCGCAGCTCCGCCAGCGTGCGAAGGGAGGCGCCGCGTGGGGCGATGGCGGCGAGGACGATCGTGCGTAAGGTGGCCGGTAACGAGGCCGGCAGGTCGGCCGCGCGGGTCACCGGCTTCGGGATGGTCCCCGGCGGTTGGGTCGCCGCCACCAGAAGGGCGGCGATCTGGGTCACCAGCGGCTGTTCGGAGGGCACGACGGCCGCCGGCGTGGTCGTCGGGCGGAGCAGCAGGTTACCAAGTTTGACGTGATCGCCATCGCGGAGCAAGATATCCGCCGGATCCAGCGGCTCAATGTCGAGGTCGCGCTGGAGCGCGGCGGCCGTGGCCACGGTCAGCGCGATGCCCAGCTCGACCACCTGGGTCAGCCCGAATGGGGGACCGTGCTGCAGACGCTGGGCGAGCGTCCC
Source organism: Chloroflexota bacterium (assembly GCA_025980355.1). GTDB lineage: Bacteria > Chloroflexota > UBA4733 > UBA4733 > UBA4733 > UBA4733. The sequence goes on from JAICXR010000023.1 coordinate 8,097, forward strand.
GTCCGTCTCCGGCTCCAGGACGGCGTACACCTGGCCATCTTGCTGGCCGGTGTCGTAGACGGTCGCCAGGTGCGGGTGGTTCTCTCCCGCCAGGAGGCGCGCCCGGGCCAGAAACCGGCCTTGCAGCTCCGCATCGGCGCTGGTGACGAGTTCAACGCTGACGTCGCGATCAAGCTGTTGGTCGTAGGCCGCCCAGGTTTGCTTCACGCCGTCGTCCAGCAGCAACGTCCGCAACTCATAGCGGCCGGCGATCGGGGCAACCGTTGCCATCTTCCCTCACGTTGTCCAGGACCAGCCGGCGTGCGCGGGGCGGGGCCACTCGGTACAGTCCGCTGTGCCTGCAATGGGAGCCCGGCCGGTTCCTCGTTGATTGTACCGGCAGCGACCGGCGACTGCAGGCTGCTACACTTCAGACGGAGGTACTACCCATTGGTATATAAGCTACTAGCCATGGACCTGGACGGCACGTTGATCGGCAACGATCTGCTGTTGTCCGAACGGGTGAAGCGGGCGGTGGCCGCCGCACAGGCCGCCGGGATCCGGGCGGCGCTCGCCACGGGGCGCATGTTCCGTGCCACCGTTCCGTTCGCGCGCGAGCTCGGCATCACCACGCCGGCCATTTGCTACCAGGGCGCCATGGTCCACGAGATCGACGGCGACGGCATCCTCTACGAACAGCCGGTGCCCCTGGAAGCGGCTCGGGAAGCGATCGCCGAGGCGGAAGCGCGGGGCTTCGTCGCCTTGGGCTACGTGAACGACTGGTGCTACGCCGGCAAGGATAGCCCGGAGGCCCAGTTCTACGCCCGCCATTCCCGCGTCCAGCCGCGCTTCGTCGGCGAGCTGCTCGACTGGCTGGACACCGCGCCGACCAAGATCGTGATCGTCAGCACCGCCGAGCAGACCGACGCCAACGTCGCCCATTTCCGCCAGAAGTTCGGCAATCGCCTGAATATCACGAAGTCCTACCCGCTCTTCACCGAGATTATCCATCCCGACGTCTCCAAGGGCCGGGCCCTGGCGCGGCTGGCGGAGCAACTGGGCATCGCCCGCGAGGAAGTCGTCGCCATCGGCGACAACCTGAACGACCTGGACATGATCGAATACGCCGGGCTGGGCATCGCCATGGGCAACGGTGCGCCGGCGGTTCGTGCGGCCGCCGGCTGGGTCTGCCCGACGGAGGCGGAGGACGGCGTGGCGGCAGCCATCGAAGAGCGTGTCCTGACAGGGGCGCCCCGTGCAGCGGTTGCCCGCGCGTAACGCCAACGGCGAGCCGCACGACGCGGGCGTCGCCGCCGCCGTCGCCGCATTACAGACCGGTGACCTGGTGATCCTGCCGACGGACACGGTCTACGGGATCGCCGCCGACGCCCTCGATGCGGCGGCCGTGGCCCGCCTCTTTCGGGCGAAGAATCGCCCGCCGGAGAAGGCCATCGCCCTGCTCGCCGCCTCGCCAGCGCAGGCTGCCACGCTCGCCGACCTCTCGTCGCCGGTCGCCCAGCGCCTGTGTGCGCGCTGGTGGCCGGGGCCGCTGACGCTCGTCTGCCGCGCGCAACGTCCGCTGCCGGCGGGTGTGGGGACCGGCGATACGGTTGGCGTGCGCGTGCCCGCCGATCCGGTGGTGCAAGCCATCGCCCGGGATCTCGGCCGGCCGCTCGCCGTCAGCAGCGCCAACCGCTCCGGCGACGATGCCACGGCGACGTTTGAAACGGCGATCCGCGACATCGGTGAATTCGCGGCCATCGGCCTGGACGGCGGCGACTGCCCGATTGGGCTCGCCTCGACCGTCGTCGATATCACGGGTGGTCAGCCGGTCGTGCTGCGGCAAGGGAGCGCGGTTGTTGAGGGGTAGGGTATGGCCATGCTTGCTCCGCCAAGGCCGGAAACCAGGAGATAAATCTCCTGGCTGAAACGACGAAGCCCCTGGCGGGGCTGCCAGTATCAAGCAGTCCGGGCAAGAACGGTAGTTTCGGATAGCCCCGGAGGGGCTTTGTCGTTTCAGCCGGGGGATTCATCCCCCGGACGCCACCCCGGCGCGTTCGCCAGCATGGCCCTGCACGGCCAAGCAGCCCCACCCCTAGCTCACCTCCAGCAACGCCTCCTTCGGCCCTTCGACCGGCTGGCCGCTCTTGATCATGTTCAGCAGCTTGGCGCGACCCTTCATCTCGCCGATGAACGCGCCGCCGACCAGACGGTCGTCGCGGAAGAAGAGCCGCCGGTAGGTGTGCTCCTGCCGGTTGCAGCGCTGCACCGCTTCCAGCCCGGAATCCTCTTCGCCGGTCAGGCCCATCACGCTCAACTTCGTGTGGAACAGCGTGCTGGTGTAGAGAGGGATGTCCACGAACTGCTCGCGCCGGCCCAGCATGTTGAGCGCCGTGCGACGGCCCTGGGCGATGGCGTTGGCCCAGGTGCCGAGCCGGTGCGACTGGCCGATCGTCACATCGAAGAACTCCGCGACGTCGCCGGCCGCGTAGACGTCCGGGACGTTGGTCTCCAAGTACTCGTTGGTGACGACGCCGGTACGAACTTCGATCGGCGTGCCGGCGAGGAAGTCGATATACATGTTCAGCCCGAGGCCGCAGCCGACCATGTCGGCCTCGATGCTGCGCCCGCTTCGCGTCACCACGCCCGTCACCGCCCCATTGCTCCGGCAGATGTGGTCGAGCTCCTCGCCGTGGATGACGGTCACGCCGGCGGTACGGGCGATCTCGTCGACCAGTTCGCCCCCTTCCGGGTCCAGCGTGCGGTGCAAGAAGCGCGGCCCGCGCATCACCCAGGTGCAGGGCACCTTGCGAATGGCGAAGGCGTCGGTCAGCTCATAGGAGATGTAGCTGCCGCCGACCGTGACGATCGACTTCGCGTGATGGGCCTCGTCGGAAATCGCCTTGGAGTCGTCGAGGGTCTGGAAATAGTGGACGTGGGCGCAGTCCTGCGCTCCGGGGATTTGCGATTGGCGCGGCGTCCCGCCGGTGGCGATGAGCAGTTTGTCGTACGGGAAGACGCCGGCCCGGTCGGTGGTGACCGTCTTCTCCTCCACGTCGACGCTCGTCACCCAGGTCGAGAGCAGCAGATGGATGCCGATCTTCTCCTGCTGTTCCGGCGTGCGCATCATGACCTTTTGCTCGGTCGCTTGCAGCTTGAGAAAAGGGGGCAAGGAGACCCGGTTGTAGAGGGCGTACGGCTCCCCGGCGATCAAGGTAACGTGGGAGGAAGGGTCCTGCTTGCGCAGCGTCTCGGCGCACGTCGTGCCGGCGGCGCCGTTGCCGATGATGACATAACGGGTCGGCGCACCCGAATTGGCGGCGGTATCAACCATCGACGATGTGGTACTCCCGTACTGCTGTATCCCTGTTAGACGAGATCGAACATGGCTTTCACGCGCGGGGTGGTCGGCGTCGTCAGCTCCGCGAAGAGCGCCTGCCCGTCGGCCAGCGCGGCGCTGGAGAGCCAGCCGGCGGGATTGATCCGCCCGTGGGCCAGCAGCTCGATGGCCGTGGCGAACTCGTCCGGCGTGTAGGCGTAGGAACCGTGCAAGGACAGCTCGCGCAGGATAGCCTCTCGGAGGTCGATCTCCCCACTGCCCTTCTCCAAGCCGATGAAGACGGCGGTCCCGCCGTTGGCGAGCGCCGACACCGCCTGCTGCCGGGTGAACGGTGTGCCGACCGCGTCGACGGTCCATGCGGCGCCGGAACGCGTCTCCGCGCGCACCCGCTCGACGGGATCGTCCTGCGACACGTCGATGGTGATGTCGGCGCCCAACTCCCGCGCCACACGCAAGCGGTGCGGGTTGCGGTCGGCGATCAGCACTTGCGCGGCGCCGACCAGGCGGGCGACCTGCAGGCAGAGCAGGCCGATGGCGCCGGCGCCGACGATAAAGCAGGCGCCGAACCTGTTGCGCGGCCCCAGCGACGCCACGTGCACGGCGTTCGCCAGCGGCTCGGCGAGGGCGCCCAGCCGCAAGGGCATGCCCAGCGGCAGGGCAAAGACGTTATCCACCGGCGCCACCACCAGCTCGGCGAAGCCGCCGGGATAGTCGATGCCGATCAGCTTACGCCGGGTACAGACGTTGGCCCGACCGGCGCGGCAGGGGATGCAGCGCCCGCAGGACAGCAGCGGGTTGACGGTGACATATTCCCCCTCCGCGAAGCCTTCCACGTCGTCCCCCGTCGCCAGGACGGTGCCGGAGAACTCGTGGCCCATCACCAGCGGGGGCCGACGATTCGTGGAACGTCCTTCGAAGCCATGGAGGTCGGACCCGCAGATACCTGCGTAGTGGACCCGGATGAGCAGCTCGTTGGGGCCGGGCGTGGGGACCGGTACTTCCTGCACTTCCAGACGGTGCGTTCCGGTATATACCAGCGCCTGCATCCGACTATCGCCGGCAGCAACCGACGACCAAAGGCTGCCGCTTCGCGTGGTCTGTTCGCCAATCATGTCACTATCCCCTCGGAGCTAGAACCCTGGACACCGTACCATGGACGGGGCGATGAGGAGATGAGGGGATGTGGGAATAGAGGCCGGTCCGCTGCAGGCGCAGCTCCTCGCCTGGTACGCGCAGCACCGACGCGACCTCCCCTGGCGACAGGGGGCCGGTCCGTACCGCGTGCTGGTGTCGGAATTCATGCTGCAACAGACCCAGGCGGAGCGGGTGACGCCGCGCTTCACCGCCTTCCTGCAGCAGTTCCCCGACTTCGCGGCGTTGGCGACTGCCACCACCGCCGACGTCCTGCGCGCCTGGTCGGGACTCGGCTACAATCAGCGGGCCTTGCGCCTCCAGCAGATCGCCCGCACCGTCACGGCGCAGTACGGCGGGGATCTGCCCTCCAACATTGCCGACCTTCGCCGTCTCCCCGGTATCGGCCCCTACACCGCCGCCGCGGTCGCCTGCTTCGCCTTCGGGGCGCAGATTGCGACGGTGGATACCAACATCCGGCGCATACTGCAGCGCCTCGTCGGCGCGGACGCCCCGGACAGCCGGCTCACCGAACGTCAGGTCTGGGAACTGGCCGGGGCGGCATTGCCGGAAGGCCGCGCCGCCGACTGGAACCAGGCGCTGATGGACCTCGGCGCGACGACCTGCACCGCCCACGCGCCCGACTGCGCGCATTGCCCGGTTGCTGATCTTTGCCGCTTCCGGCGGGATGGCCGGTCGAGCGATGCCCCGCCCGCGCCGACCCATCGAACCAGGTCAAAATCGCCCCAGCCCTTCGTCGGCTCCAGCCGCTATTACCGTGGCCGCGTGCTGCGCGTGCTGGCTGCGCTCGACCCGGGCGCGGGAATGGCGTTACCCGCCCTCGGCCGGCAGATCAAGGAAGACTACGCCGGTTACGACGCCACCTGGCTGGAACCGATGCTCGCCCAGTTGGAACGGGATGGCCTGGTCGCGCTGGGAGACGACGAGGGGGAGATCACGGCCCGCCTGCCCGAAGGCTGAGCACAAGTCAGCCCGTGAGCCCGGTCTGGAACTGGGGGTCGGCGAGCTCCTTGATGGTTGTCGCGACCTGCTTGGCCGGTTGCGACCCGTCCCAGAGATGCGCCATCTGGGCATTGACGATCGTGGAAGAGACCTGGGGCCAGTTGACGTTAACCGGGTCGGCGACGACGTACTTCTGGCCGTCCGGGAATGTGGACGAGCCCTTCGGCGGCTGGCTCGGGTCCAGGAACTGGGTGGAGTTGATGACGGAGATGCGCGACGGCGTCGTGCCGCCGATCGCCACCTCGTCCTGCTCGGCCTGCTGGCTGGAGATGAAGGTGATGAACTGCCAGGACTGGTCGGGGTACTTCGTCGGAGCGGCCGCGCCCCACCCCGTCCCGCCCCCGCCGGTACCGCGCTTGGGCGACTGGTCGCCGATCGGCAGGGCCGCGACGTCCCACTTGAAGCTCGTGATCATGCGGTCGGTCTTCACCGCGCCCGGGTTGTTGATCATCATGGCGACGGTGCCATCGGAGAAGGCCGGCTTCTTCTCCTTCGCTTGCGGCGCGACGTGATACTTGTACATCAGGTCCTGCAAGAACTGCATGCCGGCGACCGCATTGTCGTCGGTGAGCGTGATCTGGGTCGATTCGCCGTTGCCGTTGTTCTGGACGACGGTGGCGCCGTTGCTGTACACGAAGCTTGCCCACGGCCGCCAGCCGGTGTTGACCAGGCAGCCCCACTGGGAGGTCGTCCCCCCCGCGCTCACCGTCAGGCGCTTGGCGGCGTCGATGTATTTGCTGTAGGTCCAGGTCTTGTCATCCCACTTGGTCGGCGGCAGGTCGACGCCGGCCTTGGTGAACAGGTCGACGTTGTAGTAGACGAACTGGGCGCCGTAGTCGCGTGGCAAGGCATAGAGTTTCCCCTTCCACCGATACAGTCCGATCGCCTCGGGCAGGAAGTCGCTGAAGTCGTACTTGTCGCGATTGGCGTAGGAGGTGAGGTCGAGCAGGAGGTCGCTCTTGACCGCCGCGTCAATCGGCGTGCCCTCCTGCAGGTACCGGTAGACATCGGGCGGCGATCCGGCGGCATATGCGGCCGTTAGCTTGTCGGCATAGTGGTCGGTCACCGGCTCGTACTCGACCGTCACACCGGGATGCGTCTGCGGGAAGGTGTCGGCCCAGTGCTGCGCCACCTGCGTATACGGCGCCGCGATGTCGCACATATAGACCAGGCGGACGGTCCCCGCCGGCACGCTCTGCGTGGCGGCGGGCTTTGCCGCCTGGCCGGCGCCGCTGCTCGTGCTGCCGGTCGCCTTCGCCGATTGGGCCGAAGCAGACGCGGCGGATGCCGACGAAGGGATTGCGCTGGCGGCCGTCGCGGCCGTCGACGCGGTGACGGCCGCGGCGCCGCCACAGGCCGCGAGGCCCACGGCGGGAAGCGCAATGCCGAGCACACCCAGACCGCGCAAGAAACGGCGGCGGGTAAGAACTGGTCGAGCCATGTGGCTTCCTTTCCCCAAATGACATGTTTTCGTACATCCCGCGCAACGCGGCCGTTGCGGGCTTCCCACTAGTATAGACGCCCCGCCGGCAAACGGCCCTTCACGCTTCCGCCGGTCGCAGCGTTTCCCGCACGAACATGGCGATCGTCCCGGCGGAGAGGCCGCCGATCGCGGCGAGCGCCACGGCGGCGCTGCCGAGGCCCACCGCATGGGCCACGGAGCCGACGATAATCGGTCCGGCCGACGAGCCGGCGTCACCGATCAGCCGCCAGAGGCCCAGGAATTCGCCGAGCAGCTCTTTCGGCGCAAGGTCGGTGCCCAGCGTCATCATCGACCCGGAGCCGAGGCCGTTGCCGAAACCCATCAGGGTCGTGGCGGCGATCAACTCCGGCGCATTGTGGACAAAGGGGATGCAGAGCATGCCGAGGGAGAGCAGGACAAAGGAAGGGACAGAGGCATATTTCCGGCCGAAACGGTCCATGAGCAGGCCGGACGGCAGGAACATCAGCATGTCGATGGCGGCGGCGATCGTGCCGATGACGCCGATGACTTCCACGCCGAGGCCGAGCGCCGTCGCGGCATAGAGCGGCACGATCAACTGGCGGCCGGCGCGAATGATCTGGCCGAAAAACTGGGCGGACCCGGCGCTGGCGAGGTCGTGGGAGTGGGTCTGGAGCACGAGGCCGACGCGACTCCAGCGCATCCGGCGGCTGGCCGGCGTACCCGTAGCGGGCTTTTCCACCGCCACGCGCAGCGACATCGCCGCCGCCGCCAGGCCGGCCACGCCGGCGACCAGGAAGGGCGAGGCCAAGCCGAAGTGCCCGGCGATCAAGCCGCCTAGGGCCGGGCCGGCGAAGGCACCGGCCCGGTTGACGCCGCCGAAGGTGGAGAGGATGCGCCCGCGTTGCGCCGGCACGGTGACGTCGGCGACGTAGGCCATCCGCGACAGGGACCAGAGCGAGCTCCCGACGCCGAACAGCACGCGGAGCAGGACCAGCGCCGTCATCGAATGGACCAGACCGATCAGCACGGCGGACAGGCCGGCCGCCCCGGTGCCGAAGAGCATGAGCCGGCCGCCGCCGAAGCGCCCTAACAGCATGCCGGCCGGCAGGTCGGTCAGGAAGGTGCCGATACCGGCGGCGGCAACGGCCAGGCCGATCACCGCGAGGTCGCCGCCGAGCGCCTTG
>JAICXR010000483.1 GCA_025980355.1 Chloroflexota bacterium
GCCGCCCGATAACCTGCCCGACTACGCCGATTTCGTCAATGCTTTCGTGGCGCGCTACAAGGGGCGCGTCGCCGCCGTGCAGATCTGGAACGAACCGAACCTCGCGGTGGAATGGGGCGGCAACCCGCCGGACGCGGCGGGTTACACGAAGCTGCTGAAGCTGGCCTACGCCCGAGCCAAGGAGGCCGATCCGAACATCACGGTGCTGAGCGCGCCCCTGGCGGAGACGCTGGAGCGCTCGGCCCGGGCGATGGTGGAGACGGATTTCCTCCAGCAGATGTACGACGCCGGCGCCAAGGGTTCCTTCGACGTGCTCGCCGCGAACGCCTATGGCCTGGCCTATCCGCCCGATGACCCGCCGCGGGAAGACCGGCTCAACTTCTTGCGTTTCACCTTCCTGCACGACGTCGCGGCCAAGAACGGCGAACCGGACAAGCCGATCTGGTTTAACGAGTACGGGTGGAATGCCTCGCCGCCGGACTTCCCGCCCGATCAGCTCATCTGGGGCCGGGTGACGCGCGCCCAGCAGGCGCAGTACACGGTGGACGGCATTAAGCTCGCCAAGGAGAAGTATCCTTACGTCGGCGTCATCAACATCTGGTACTTCCGCCAGGTCGGCTCGATTCCCCAGACCGACTCTTCCTACTATTTCGACATGGTGGACCCGGACTTCAACGCCGAGGAGGTCTACGGCGCGGTCCGCGACGCCGCGGCACAATGGAAGTAGGGGAACCTACGACGCCTGGGCCGCCGGCGTCTCGTTGGCTTCGGTCGATTCTTCCGGCCGCTCGTTGAACTTCGGCAGCCCCAAGTCGGCCCGAATCCGGCCGATGGACCGGTAGACCTGCAAACTGGTGAGGCCGAGTTCGTCGGCAAGCTGCCGGTGGATGCCCACCGGCGGCAACGGCTGCTCCGCCAGCAGCGCCAGGTAGCGCACCTTGACCTTTTCGAGGACGTCGCTCGGAATCGCCGATCGCTCCGTGTCCCACCAGCTCGGCCGGCCCAGCCGCTGGCGGAGGTCGTTGACGGCGCGCTTCACCAACGTCTTCGGGAGCTTCAGCTCGTCGGCGATCTGGCCGCGGATACCGTCGTATTCGCGCGGTTCTGCCAGTTCCAGATAGCGCGCCTCCACCGCCTGACGCTGTTCCGCGCTCAGCTCCATCGGCCGGCGCGCCGGCGCGGCCGTCTTGACGGCAGTCCCCGTGTTCGCGGCCGGTGCCGCGCCACCGTCCGGTGCCGGCGTGGCACCGACCGGGATCGTGATCGCCACCGGGACGGGAGGGGCGGTGAGCAGGGCGATGCGACCGGGCTGCTCCGCCGCCGTCGCCGTTGCGGCGGCTGGACGGCGGGCCGGCGGCCGGGGTGTCAGGGCCTTCTTCGCCCGATCGGCGGCACTGCAACTCGGACAGAGCGTATGCCGATAGTCGGCCGCTTTGAACCATTTGCCGCAGCGGAGACACTTCACCTTGCGCTCGGCCATCGTGCTCCTCCCTCCAGCAAAGCACCACCGTGCCGGATGTCTCCAGTATCGCATGGCAGACGGCGTCGGCGATCGCCAACCGGCCCCACGGCATGTTCGGTACACTAGGGGCGTGGCCTCGTGGCCGGAGAAGGAGGTAGCGCCCTGCGTTCGTCGCCGTACCTGCTGGTACTGACCGCCCTGTTCGTGACATGTCTGATCACCGCCAACATCCTGGCCGTGAAATTGGTCGCCGCCGGGCCGCTGATCGTGCCGGCCGGCCTGGTCATCTTTCCCCTCTCCTACCTTTTCGGCGACGTCCTGACCGAGGTCTACGGCTACGCCGTCACCCGGCGCGTCATCTGGCTTGGCTTTAGTTGCAACCTGCTCACGGTCGTCGCCATCGCTATCGCCGGCGCCCTACCGGCGGCGGCGTTCTGGCAGCACCAGGCCGCCTACGACACGATCCTCGGCGGCACGCCCCGCCTGCTCGCCGCCTCGTTTGCCGCCTATTTGCTGGGGGAGTTTTGCAACAGCTACGTCCTCGCCAAGTTGAAGATCGCCACCAGGGGCCGTTGGTTATGGACCCGGACTATCGGCTCAACGGTTGTGGGGCAGGGCCTCGACTCCGCGGTGTTCGTCAGCCTGGCCTTTCTCGGCACGCTGGCGACCGGCGACCTGGTGACGACCATCCTCAGCCAGTGGTTGATCAAAACCGTCTACGAAGTCGTGGCGACACCGCTGACCTACGCCATCGTGTCCCACCTCAAGCGGGTGGAAGGGGTCGACACGTACGACTATCACACGAATTTCAGTCCCCTCGCCGTCGCTGACTGAGCGCCCGGTGGCGCCGGTCGCACGGTCTCACTCCGCTCGCCAGCGCGCAAATTGGCCTTGGGCGCCGACGCTGGTGGCACTCTGCTGCTGTCTCGCCGCCATCCCGCTCGGCAACGGCAACCCGCCGGCGACGAGCGATGGACTGTATCACCTCCTGCGCTCGGCGGAGCTGGCGAATCAGTTGCGGGCGGGCGTTGCCTACCCGCGCTGGGCGCCGGATTTCTACCTGGGCTACGGCTACCCGATCTTTCTCTTTACGCCGTTGCTGCCCTACTACCTAGTCGTCGCCGTCCATGCCCTAGGCCTGCCTTTGCTGTCGGCCATGAACGTCGTCGAAGCGGCCGCGTTAGTCGCGTCCGGGCTCTTCGCCTACGTTTGGTTACGCCGCTACGTCGGGCCGGCCGCGGCGATGGTCGGCGC
>JAICXR010000043.1 GCA_025980355.1 Chloroflexota bacterium
GCCGCCTGATCTATAACCGCACCCGCGAGCAGGGCGTCGACATGCGATACGTCGCCTGGGGCGAGGAGCGGGCCGGCCTCTACTTCTACGAGCAAGGGCTGGCGCCGCGCCCCTCCCAGGTCATCTACGACCGCGCCCGGTCCGCCGCTTGCGGCCTGCAGGCGAAGGATGTCGACTGGTCCGCCGCCCTCACCAACTGCCGGCTCTTCCACACCTCCGGCATCACCGCCGCCCTCTCGGCGTCCTGCCTGACGACGGTCGAACACGCGCTGGTGCGCGCCCGGAAGCTCGGCATCCCGACCAGTTTCGACCTGAACTACCGTTCGCGCCTCTGGGACGAGGCGACGGCCGCCAAGGTCTACCGGAGGCTCCTCCCCCGGTGCACGATCCTCTTCGCCAGCGCTCCGGCCCTCGGGACCTTCTTCGACCTGACGGGCTCCCCGCAGGAGGCGGCGCAGGCCTGCCGCACCGAATTCGGCTGTGCCGTCGTGGTGCTGACTGACCGGACCGAAGAGGGCGGCCTCCGCGGCAGCATGCGCGCCCTCGCCGTTGGCGAGCAAACGGCGGAAAGTGCGAGCCTGGACTTCGACATCGTTGACCGGCTGGGTACCGGCGACGCCTTTGCCGCTGGCTTCCTGGACGGCTACCTCGCAGGCGACCTCCAGCGCGCCGTCAACCAGGGCACGGCCATGGCCGCCTTCAAGCACACCATCCCCGGCGAATTCTGCCTCATCGATCGCGCCGAGCTCGACGGCTTCCTGGCCCACGGGACCCGGCAGGTGGTGCGGTAGGACGGGGGGCGGGGGGATGAGGGGATGAGGAGTGAGGGACTTGAGAGAACTCAGGCAAGTGATGTATCGGAACGGAACGCGAAATGACTTCGGAATCACGCTCCCCTCATCCCCCCGTCCCCTCATCGCCTCATCTCCCCGTCCCTCCGTCCCCCGCGCTGATCGAGTCCACCGGCGTGACGGCGGTGGTACGCCTCAACGACCTGCGGCGGGCGAGCCAGTTGGCGGACGCGCTGCTGGCGGGGGGCGTGCGGTGCATCGAGTTCACGCTCACCAACCGGGAGGCGGTCGCGGTGATCGAGCAGGTGCGCAAGAGTCACGGCGACCGCATGCTGGTGGGCGCCGGGACGGTGCTGGACGCGGAGAGTGCGCGCACCGCCATTAGCGCCGGAGCGCAGTTCGTGGTGACGCCGACCCTTCGGGCCGCCACCATCGAGCTGTGCCGGCGCTACAGCACGCCGATCCTTTGCGGGGCGTTCAGCCCGACGGAGATTCTGACCGCCTGGGAGGCGGGGGCGGACTGGGTGAAGGTCTTTCCGGCCAGCGTCGGCGGGCCGCGTTACCTCCGCGAAATCGCCGGCCCGTTGCCGCAGATCAAACTCGTGCCGACCGGCGGCGTCTCGCTGGACAATGCCGGCGAGTTCATCAAGGCCGGTGCGGCGGCGATCGCCGTCGGCAGCAACCTGGTGAAAGCATCGCAGGTGGCGGCAGGCGCCTGGGCGGAGATCACGGAATCCGGACGGCGCTTCATCGACGTGGTGGCGACCGCGCGGCGCTAGCGCGCCAGCCCTCCTGCGGCGAGGGTGAGGCGGCGCAGCATGCTGGTCGAAGGCGGGAAGTGGGGACAGGCGGCGTAGGCGGAGCCGAGGCACCGGCCCTGTTCGGCCGGCGCTAGCGGCGTAAAGGGCAGCGCCCGCCATGGGACGCGCGCGGCCTCCCCGGCTTGCCAGGGTCGCCAGGTCCGCCAGCGCTGCAGTCGCCGCTGGAACGTCGGCTGCTCGGGAGTCGACCAACAAACATGGCCCGGGTGCGCATAGGATGCGCGCAGCTCGCGGTCAAAGGACATCCCGAGGAACGGGCACATCGCGCAGCCACGCTGACCCATGGTCGTCGTCCATTCATACTCTGGCGTCAATCCGAACCCTACCCACCAGGCGTCGCATGCGCCGAAGATGCCGCCGTCCGGGTCCCCCCAGAAGTACCGGCACCTCGTTGTTCGGAACGGGGCCTCCGTTTTCGTCCGTTGGAAGTCGCCACCGAGCCTATCGCCGCCGGACAACGCCCTTGCCGGGCGAAAATGGTGTCGCGTCCGGTACTATCAACATGGACACGCCGCAATGGAGCCGGAGGTGATTCCGTGACGCGCTGCCCAGCGTGCGGACAGGAGCAAGCTGCCGAAAACCGGTTCTGTCCCGCCTGTGGCGTGCGGCTGTCGGAGGCCGGCACGGCGGGTCCGGGTCGGGGAGACCGCTCGCGGGCGGGCCCGATCCTCGCCAGTCCGTCGGAACCGGAGCGCAGCGTCAGCCGGTCGCTCGGTGTGCCCTTTTTGCTGCTACTGGCATTAGCGGTGCTCGTCCTGGGCGGTGTTGTGTTCGCTAGCCTGCGCCCGCCGCCGGTGGCCGCCGTCCCGCTACGTACCGCCACGCCGACCGGCGTACCCACGGCGACCGCAACCGCCGATCCGACGCTGACGCCGACACCGCCGCCGACGGCAACCGCTACGGCCACACCGACCGCCACGGCGACGCCGGTCCCCACCGCCACGCCGACGCCACGCCCCACCCCGACGCCGGTGCCCTACCAGACCGAAGAGTATCGGGTCCCGTCGCATCAGGATCAGTTGGTCACCTACACCATTCAGCACCCGCCCGGTCGCTTCCAGGGCTACATCTTGATCCTTGGCGGGAACAACGACCTTGGCTTCCGTCTGCGCGTCCCCAGCGGTGGCTACGTCCTCAACCAATCCCGAGTGACCGGGCGCTATGCCTTCGACGTGCTGCTGCCGGATGCGGGGCCCTACACCGTGTTCCTGGACAACAGCTTCTCCCTGATCACGACGAAGGACGTGACGATGTACTCGCGCGTTACCGAGGGGCAGCCGGGGCCGTAGTTGCCCCGCAGGCCGAAGTCTGTATCGGCGGCGCCAGAAGCACCTGACAAGGTCAGGTACGCACCGCCTTCTAGTGTCGCGTCAAGCGATTCTTCGGAAGCACTTCCGTGACCGGCTCGTCCTGTTCCTGTATGTACTCCAATGTGAAATCAATGGCCTCTCTCGCGCGTCTCTCCGCGTCTTCACGCGTGATACCGCCGCCGACGATGTGTAACTCCGGGACCGTGAACACCCAGTTCCTGGCCTCCGGATCGTACTCGTACTCCACTGCGACTTGGGTCGGATCCATGCCAGCGCCCCCTTAGACCAGCTTCCGGAGTTCTTCCAGCGTATAGCCGCACTCCTTTGCGACCTTTGCCATCGCTGGGTTGCCGAGCTCTTCACCGTCGTGGAAGGACCAGGTGATCTGGCGACCGTTCTTACGCAAGATGGTGTGGGACCCGCCGCGTTGCCGGGTCACGATCCAGCCGTCCCGCTTCAATCCGGCCAGCACCCGAGCCGCCTTCGCCAATCATGCCCCCCTTGCCTCATTTCTGTTGGCGCCACACCCGGGGGTTGGGTATCACCGTTCTGGTACCGCCAGCGGGATTCGAACCCGCGATCTTCACCTTGAAAGGGTGGTGTCCTGGGCCACTAGACGATGGCGGCGTGGGACCAATGCTACCCGCGCGCTCGTGATAGCGTCAAGCAGTATTGCCGGCCGGCGCTTCCGTACGGCCTTGGCGCGGGAGGCTGGCACGGCTTCTGCACGTCCGGCCGCGGGAGGGCGTTGATACCTGATGGAAGGAGTATGGGATGGCCCAGAAATCGACGTGGCAGCCGCATACGGAGCACGGCAAGCTGAGCGAGAAGGAGCGCGATGCGTTGCCGGAGAGCGCCTTCGCGTTCCCCAAGCAGCGCAAGGAACCGATGACCGACGCGTCGCACGTCCGTAACGCCCTTGCCCGTTTCGACCAGGTCGACGGGGTATCGGACGCCGAGCGCGATCTGGCCTTCGCCAACATCCAGAAGGCCGCCGCCCACTACGGCGTGGACCTCGAGGAAAGTGATTGGCGGCAACTGGGGAAGCGTCCGCACACGAAGAATCCGGCGCAGTGAGGCCGGGGACGGACGCTCCCCACCGGCCATACCATAAATGACGCTGCCCCGTGATCCTGCCTGCTACAGGCGGAGCGATTCCCCGACGCCGCGGTCGGCACACTCGCTCGGTTCGGCGAAGGAGGTGGAGACCGGCATGCAGAGGGTGAAGCGGGCGCCGCCGCCGGGCCGGTTCGCGGCCGTGAGCTCGCCCCCGTGCGCCCGCGCGAGCATCCGGGCGATGGCCAGGCCCAAGCCGAGCCCGTTGCGGCGTCCGGCGGTCCGGCCGTTGATGGCGCTCTGATAGTTGAGGTCGAACAGGTACGGCAGGTCGGCGTCGGCCAGGCCCGGCCCCTCGTCGTCGACGACCAGACGGACCGTGTGTGCGTCGACACGCCCGAGGTGGACCGTCACGCTGCGACCGGCAGGCGTGAACTTGATAGCATTGTGGACCAGATTGCTCAGAATTCGCTCGATACGGTGGCGGTCGCCGTACAGCAACAGGACGTCCTCTTGGAGTTGATGGCGCAACGGTACGCCGGCCTCCGTCGCCAGGGGCTGGAGGGAAGCGAGGGCGGTTTGCAGCATGGTGACCGCGTCGAACGTGCTAAATTCCAGGCGCAGATTCTGGCGACCCATGGAGAGCACGTCGTGCATGTCCCCGGCCAGGTGGACCAGCTGACCGGCGGCGATCGTGGCGAGGTGGACATACTCGGCACGTTGGGCCGGCGACGTCTCCGCCGTCCGATCGCCCGCCAGTTGCAGGAACCCGTGGACGGCACTAACGGGAGAGCTCATGTCGTGGGCGAGGCCCGCGAGATAGGCGCCCCAGGCGGCTCGTTCGGACAGGGCGAGGGCGGCCTCCAGGAAGGGGATCACCGAAGCGAGCGTTTCGACGGACCGTGAGGAAAAGGCGTTCGCCCGGGCCGAGGTCACCGTCACGACACCGCGGATTCGCCCGCCGTCTTCCAGCGGGAAGGCCAGGATCGATGTGATCGTCCGCCGGCCAATCTGCCGGAATTGGGGGAAGAGGCTTGTGTCGGGGACGATGACCACCTGTCCGGTCGCCGCCGCTTCGCCGGCAATGCCGTCCCGGAGTGCGAAACGGGATTGCCAGAGTTCGTCGGGCTCGTCGGTCGCCGAAGCGACCGTGCGGATGTAGCCCGGTTCCAGGTCCGGTACGGCGATCGTCGCATTGTCCGCCGGCAGCTCCTGGCGCAGGCGACGTAGGCCCGCGCGGAGCACGATCAGGTCGGCCGGCACACTGGCGTTCATTGCTTCTTGTTTCCTTTACTCGTCGTCGGCGCTCGGGTGGCACGTCGATGCGGGATGTCGTCCCGGCGCGGCGGTTCGGGGCTTCCCTTCAGTTCGCGCCGGCCAGTGACCACGACGATTGGCGCAGCCACGTCGCCAGTGCCCCGGCGTCCATTGGGCGACCGACATGGAAGCCCTGGGCGATGTCGCAGCCAAGGCCGTCCAGGAGTTCCCAGGTCTCCTGGTCTTCCACGCCTTCCGCCGTCACCACGAGGCCCAGGTCGTGCCCGAGGCCGATCGTGGAGCGCACGATGGCGCGGTCGGCGTCGTTGTGCCGCATGCGGCCGACAAACGACTGGTCGATCTTGATCTCGTTAATCGGCAATCTGGTGATGTAGGAGAGGGAGGAGTAACCCTTGCCGAAGTCATCGACGGCGGTCTGGATCCCGAGCGAGCGCAGCTTGGTGAGGATGTCGATGGTCTGCTCCGGGTGCCGCAGGAGGCTATTTTCCGTGATCTCCAGGCGCAACTGCTCCGGCGGCACGCCCCAGGCGCTGAGGAGCCGCGGCAACTGGTCGGTCAGGTCGGCGTCCTGCAGGTTCCTGGGCGACAGGTTCACCGCCACCGGAATCCTCAGGCCGGCTTCGTTCCAGGCGCGGCACTGGGCCAGGGCCGCGTTGAGGATCCACAGGCTGAGCGGCCGGATCAGCTGGGTGCGCTCGGCCAGGGGGACGAACATCTCCGGCGACAGCAGGCCCTGTTGCGGGTGTTGCCAGCGTACCAACGCTTCGACGCAGTCCAATCGCCCGGTCCGATGGGCGATCTTCGGCTGATAGTGCAGGCACAACTCGTCGCCGGTGATCGCCTGGCGGAGGTCGCTCACCATCGCCAGGCGGGCCGGGGAATGGTGATCCTGATCCGTGTGGTAGAGCGTACTGCCGCTCTGCGCGCGCTTGGCGGAGTACATCGCCACGTCGGCACAGCGCAACAAAGCCTGCTCGTCGGCGCCGTCGTCGGGATACATGGCCACGCCAATGCTGCCGCCGACGCCGAGCGTATGCCCCGCGAGCTCGAACGGCTGGGCCAGGACCTGCAGGATCTTGCGCGACACGTGCAGCGCCGTCGCGGCGGAGGCGCCGGGGAGCACCACGGCGAATTCGTCGCCGCCCAACCGGGCGATCGTGTCGGAGTGGCGCAAGGATTCTTGCAACCGGCGTCCCATCTCTTGAAGCAGCAGGTCGCCGAAGTGATGGCCGAAGGCGTCGTTGACCTCCTTGAACCCGTCGAGGTCGAGGAGCAAGAGCGCGAGCGGCTCCGGGCCGCGCTCGAAGGCGCCGAGGTGCTGGCGGAGACGGTTGGAGAGGAAGACCCGATTCGGCAGGTCGGTCAATTGATCGTGCAACGCCCGGTGTTCGAGGGCGTTCTCAAACTGCTTGCGCGCCGTGATGTCGTGCAAGCTGACGATGCAGAGCCGGCGCCCGTCGATCCGCGTCTCGTTGATCGACATGTCGAGCAAGCGAGTAGCGCCGTCTTTTCGCCGGCCGGTGACCTCGCGCCGCCCCGATTCGCCCTTCCGCCAATGGGCGCGGTTCGCCCAGCGGCTGAGGTTCCCCTGATAATCGCCGGCGAACGGCGGCGCCAGCAAGGTGGCGAACGGGCGGCCGACGATCTCGTCCTCCCGGTAGCCGAGCAACTGGACGGCCGCGGGGTTCAACGATTCCACCAGGCCGTCGTCGTTGACGGTGGCGATGCCGTCGGCCACATTTTCGATGACCGTCCGCAGGTTCTCTTCCTGCTGCCGGACGGCGTCGGTCTGGCTCATGAGCTCTTCATAGAGCTGGGCATTGCGCAGGGCGTTCGCGGCCAGGGTGCCCACGGCGTCGAGCAGCTTGCCGTCGGCCGAGGAAAAGGGCTCGTCGCCGCGCAGCTGCCCCAGGACGATGCTGCCGATGGGGTCGCCGGAGCTGCGGAGGGTGGTGTACAGCTGGTGGGTGGGGCCGGCGAGGCGGGACGGAGACGCCTGCACGCGGGGGTGTTCCACCCGCGTCACCAGACCGCGCGTCTCCAGGTGGAGCTCGGCCCATGCCGGATGCAAGGTGTTGACGATGCGGTCGAGGATGAGATAGGCGGCCGCGGCGAGGGGCAACTGTCCGGTGAGCGCTTCGCCAAGGTCGTAGAGGAGATGCAACTCTTCGTAGGTGCGCAGCAGTTCTCCGGACAGACTGTCGATCTCCTCGGTGAGCGTGGCGGGTAACGCCTGCGGTCCCCTGGGCCTGAGCCGCCGCGGCGTGGTACCGGCCTCCGCCGGCAAGGCATCGATCCCCGCCGGCATCATGTCGAGCACTGCCATCACGGTATGTTCCTCTCTCATCGGCATCGTCCTGAGCTCAAGCAACTGCGGACAGCGGAAGGGCCGCATCGGCGGCCGCCACGGTCGGGATGGCGAAGGTAAAGACGCTGCCCTCGTTGGGCTGGGATGCCACCCACAGCCGGCCTTTGTGATGCGCCACAATGTCCCGGCAGATCGCCAGTCCCAACCCGGTGCCCTGTGGCTTGTCGGTCAGCATGGCGCCCACCTGCTGGAACTTCTCGAAGATGCGCTCCTGGTCTTCCAGGGCGATGCCGATCCCCGTGTCCGCCACGCTGATCCAGACCTCGTCGCCCACTTGACGCGCCTGGAGCTGGATGACGCCGCGTGGCGTAAACTTCATGGCGTTGGTGAGCAGGTTCGCCAGCACTTGCTGCAGCCGGTCGTGGTCGGCGTAGGCGGCCGGGAGATCGGCCCCGATGTCCTGCCGAAAGGCCAGCCCGCGCTCCGCGAGCATCGGCTCGAAGACGCGAGCGCTCTCGCGCAGGAACGTGGGCAGGTCGACGACCTCCATGTGCCAGTCCATGTAGCCGGATTCGATCTTGGTGACGTCGAGCACGTCGCTCACCAACCGGGTAAGGCGCTCGCTTTCCGACCGGATGATCTCCAGGAACTCCTGCCGCACCGAGGGATCATCGTAGGACAGCAGTAGTTCGGAAAAGGAGCGAATGGAGGTCAGCGGGGTGCGCAACTCGTGCGAGACGTTGGCCAGGAAGTTCGTTTTCATGGCGTCAACGCTCAGCAACTCCTGGTGGGCGTCGGCCAGGTCGCTGTAGGCGCGTTGCAGGTCGTTACTGCGTCCGGCCAGCGAACGGTAGAGGTAGGCGTTCTCCAGCGCGAGGGCGGCCCGATCGACGAACGACTCGATCACATCGCCGGCGGGGGGGCTACCCCGCGTGCCGGTGGGCAGTTGCAGGGCGAGGGTGGCCATGCCGGTCTGGCGCGTGGCGAGGTTGAAACGCAGGACCAGGGCCGGCTGCCCCGACGGTAAGGGGACGGCGTCGTAGCAGCCGGGACCGACGCCGGCCGGCAAGCTCGCGTAGTGGGCGCAGAGCGCCAGGAGGTCGGCGGCCCCACCGGACGGCGGTTCCGAGTACCAGACCGGCGCCGGGGGCGCCCCGACGTCCTTCAGCGTGGCGGAGGGCTGGAGCACCGCCGAGGCGCCGTCGAAGAGGCAGCCGGCCGCCGCGGTCACGGCTTCGAGCACCGACTCTAACTCCAGGCTGGCGCCGAGCGCCGCCGTCGCCTCATTGAGCAGGCTGGCCTGGCGCAGCCGTTCCTGCAACGCCAGTTCCGCGTGCCGGGCCTCTTCCCGCAGGTAGCTGGCGAGCATCGCGGTGATGAAGAGGAAGCCGACGAAGAAGACGAAGGTGGACCCGAGCGGGTTGTCGGTGAGCGCGCTGTCGAGCGCATCGCTGCCGGCAAAGATCGCGGTCATCACCACCGCCGGGCCGTAGCCGTAGCGCATGGCGACCGACACGATCATGGAAAAGAGGAAGTAGGCGAACGGTGAGTCGAAGCCGTTGCTGAGGATAATCAGCATCGCGAGGTTCAGCACGCTGTCGGCTACCGTCGTCACGATGCCGATGGTGGGCACGGCCACCTGCTGACTGACCATCCGATGGACCGTGAGGTTGTAGCAGGCGGCAAAGAGCAGCAGCAGGTAGGCGGCGACCCGGTGCCGAGCGTCGAGGTCCATCAGGGAGAGACCCGGAGCGACGAAGATGATGCCGACCCAGCGTACGGCGACGAGCCGCCAGTCGAGCTTCAGCGTCCGCGGCAGGTTGCGCGGGCCGAGCCAGAGGTAGGCCATACCGGGACCGAGCAGGCCCATCAGCGATCTCATCATCCCTCGTCCCTTTCGTCGTCTTGCCGCTGGGTAGCGCGGCTCGCCAGCACGGTTCGGACGCGTTGCACCACCTCGCGGGGACTGAACGGCTTCGTCATGTACTCGTCGGCGCCGCCCAACAGGCCGCGTTCCCGGTCGACCTGCTGGCCTTTGGCGCTCAACATGATCAGGTAGGTCGCTTCGATGTCCGGGTCTTGCCGGACTTGCTCGCAGACCTCGTAGCCGTCCATGCGCGGCATCATGATGTCCAGGAAGACGATGGCGGGGCGCAGCGAGCGCACCCGGTCGAGGCCGGCTTCGCCGTTGTTGACCGTCTCCGTGACGTACCCTTCCCGGGTCAGCAGGTAGCTCAGCGAGCGCAGGATATAGGGTTCGTCGTCAATGATGAGGATCGGACCTGGCGCTGCGTCCCACTCGGGCGGTGCGGCCATACCGGTTTCTCCTTTCTGGTGGCGACCGTGCCTGACGGTCGTTGTTCCCGACCTAGCCCGCAGACAGCCGCAGCCGTTTGCCCAGCGTCTGTGCCGCCAGGATGGCGGCCCGCACCACCAGCGTCGGCCGGTAGAGACATTTGTCGATCCACATGGGCGGGAAGCACGCCTCCTCGGAGCTGGACGCGGTGTGCATCACGGTGTCGAGGTAGCGCACCGCCGCCAGGCAACGCTGGCGGTCGCGGGAGGAGTGCTGCCCCGCTTGTAGGGTGGCGAGGCCCAGCACCGCATAGGCGGTCTCTTCGGCCGTTGCTCGGCCGAAGAAACCCCAGGACCCGTCCTGATTCTGCGTCTGGCGCAACCATTCGGCGGAACGCGCGATCAGCGGTTGGGCCGTGGCCTGAAGCGCCGCCGGCAGTTGGGAGAGCACGCAGAGGGCGTGCGCCGTCGCGTAGTAGGGGGAGATGTGCCACTTGTCGAGCCAGTAGAGGCCGTCGCGTTGCTCGCCGCCCAGATAGGCCAGCAGGCGGTCGATCACCGCGCGATGCCGGGTGTAATCGGGCAGGCTGGAGAGGATGTGGAGGACGTGGACGTTCACGCCGACCGAGCTGTGGCGCTCGAAGGGGAAGGTGACGTAGTGGCCGTCCGGACCCGCAAAGCGCTCCAACACTGACACGTCGGCCGGCACGCCGAGGTCCTGCAACAGCAGCAGGGCGACGGCCGTATCGTCGGCGTCGGGGATCGGGAAGGTCGGTGAGAGCGCCACGCCGCCGGCGGCAAGCTCACGCCGGAGATCGACGCGCTCGGTCTGGCTGAGGAGCAACTGACTGGGGATCCCCGCCAGGCGGAGGTGGTAGGCGGCCCACAGGGTCTCAAACGTCTCGCAGGGATGGAGCACGGGCGCCATCACGCCGTCGGTCCGGGAGACGCATTCCTCCAGGTAGGCGAGGGCGTTGGCGTCGCCCGTGCGTATGTAATAGTAGGCGGTCGCCGCCGGCGAGTTGCCGATGGCGCCATTGGCGGCCTGGCTGGCGCGCAAGCCGGGCAGGTCCGCCTGATCGCCCAGGAATTCGAGGGAGTGGGCGACGGTCGTCAAGGGCGAGTAGAGCGCCGCCGCCGGGAGGAGGCGCAGCTTCTCCTCCCGCTGGCGGTCATAGGCGTTCAGGTGCGGGGGTACGGGGATGCCCGCTTGTTGCGCCCGCTCCACCAGCGCCGGGAGGAGCAGCTCGAACCCGACGAGCTCCATGGCCTCGCCCTTCAGCAGGTGGGCGTGCTGCCAGAGATAGCGGGTTCCGCGCTGCACGCAGGCGCGGTCGGCGGATCGCCGGCCGAAGGTGGCCACCGCCGGCAGGGCGGCCAAGGTGCAGAGCAGCCGGTCGTGCTCGTAGCACAGGCTGCCGCCCCAGCTCCCATCGGCATACTGGTGTTCCACGAGCCACTGCAGCGCCGATGGGAAGTAGGCGCTATTCTTCCGGCGCTCCGCCGGGACGCTGGCCAGCCAGGCGGTGTCGTAGGCGGTCCCGGCGATTCCCGGGCGGTCGTCCGGGTCGCCCAGCAGGGCCGACGAATGACGGCCGGCCAGGGCCAGCACGGGCGCCGTGCGCATACCATACTCCGCCGGCAATTGGCTCATGGGTCTCCGCCGGCTTGGCGCCGGCAGGAGCTGGGTCGCCGTGGTCACTGGGGCACTCCGTTCTGGGCGTGTTGGGCGGTGACGGCCCGCGGGTCGCGGCTCGGCGTCTGGCGCAGTTGCGTGCCGACCGTGTGGTAGTCGTGATGGACGTAGAAGTCGCAGACGAACCGGGCAATGTCGGCAATGGCGGCCTCGGGCCGGCCGGTAGCGGTGCCGGCGGTGGCCTGGAGCGCGTCCAGTTGCTCCAGCCCTTCGGCGATCTCGGTTCGGACCTGGGCGGTGGCCAGCGCGTGCGCTTCGGCGAGGCTGCAACCGTCCTGGACTGCCTGCTGGCTGAGCAGGACCAGGGCGTTGATCTTGCCTTCGCGCACCTCCTTGTCGAAGCTTTGGAGGTCGTTCGCCAGGCGGATGCAGATGCAGGCGGCGCGTTCCATGGCGCGCAGTTGGGCCAGTTTCTGGCTCGTCGACGGGTCGTCGATGGTGATGAGGGACGCCCAGACGTGCGGTGGCCCGCCGATGCTGTAGAGGCCATTGGCGACATAGTCCATGTAACCGGGGAGGGCGGCGGCGCCCGTGCGTTGGTAGCCATTGCGCCATTGGTGCTCCCGCATCATGGCGTCGATGGTCCCGCAGAGCGCCTTCGCCCACGCTTCGCCGAGCGCAGGGAAGAGGGCGTAGTGGGCGAGGTCGTCGCGTACCTCGCGCAGCGCCTGGGCGAGGCTGTCGCCCCCCTCGTCGGCGGGCTGGTCGCGGGCGATGGCCCGGTAGCGCGCGGCACGCCGGCGCAACTCCACCATCGGCACGCGTTCGTCGTCGAAGAGGTCGTCCAGCGTGAAGACCCAGAGGCTGAGCCGGGCGGTGGCGATGAGGGCGTCCACGCTGCAGAACGGCGCCGCCGCGGCCACGGACAGCGCGAGCGGCCAGACGCGTTCGCGCCGGATGAGGGGATAGCGGGCTGCCCAATGATGGAGCGTCCGCGAGGCGCGGACGGTCAGGTCGAACACATGCACCTGTTCGGTGGGACGCAAGGCCTTCAGGAAGCCGATCTCCAGGCCCGCGACGGGGGAACTGGCGACGTTGCCGTGTAGCCCTTCCACCGCGACGCTCGCCATCGTGTTCATCGCCATCAACCGCTCCTCTTCTCTCTTTGGTCTACGTCGCCGAGAATTCCGGGACGAGCTCTTGCCCGCTGTGCAGTCCGCCGCAGTGCAGGCATCGCCAAAGCTCGGCGGAGCGGCGGCACAGGTCGTAGCGCCACTCCCCGCCGCAGGCGCAGGCTGCCGTCCCGCGATAGGCGGGGCCGCTTCGCGGCGCCATCGCCACCACCTGCCGAACCTCGGCGTCCTGTTCGGCCCAGTCGGACGGGTTCGTGCGCGGCCGCGGCTGGCGTCCGGCGCGGGGCGCCGGGCGGGCCGTGGTATGCTCGGGCGCGAACGCCGCCTCCGCGGGGGAGGCGGAGGGGACGGCGATGTCGTGCCGCGTGCGGGCCCACGGGGCCGGCCCGATGGACGAACCGGCCCGTCGGTGCATGAAATGGGCCGGGAGGA
>JAICXR010000225.1 GCA_025980355.1 Chloroflexota bacterium
CACGCACGCGCACGGCGTCGAAGAGAGCCTGACCGCCGAGCAACGCCGCGAAGTGCGGCAGCAGTTCGCCGCCTCGCCGGTGAAACTGTTCGGCCTCGGCAGCACCTCCGAGTTCCACAGCCTGGATCAAGCCGTGGTGCGCCAGAACATCGAAGGGACCAAGCGCGCGCTCCAACTGGCGCACGACCTGGGGGCGGGGGGCGTCAAGGTGCGCCCGAACGGCCACCAGGAGAAGGCGGGGGTGCCGCTCGAGCAGACGCTGGAGCAGATCGGGCGGGCCGCCCGGGAATGCGGCCAGGCGGCGCGCGACCTGGGCGTGGAATTGCGCATGGAGATGCATGGGGCGGTACGCCAGGCCAAGACGATGCGCCGCATCTTCGAGGTCGCCGACGGCTACTGCTGGGCCTGCTGGAACTCCAACGAGGACGACGTGCAGGACGGGTCGGTCAAGCGAGCGTTCGACGAGGTGAGCCGCTGGATTCGGGAAGCGCACATCACCCGCCTCTGGAACCCGAGCTATCCCTATCGCGAGTTCTTCTCCTTGCTGAAGAGCGTGAACACGCAGTGCTTCTGCCTGGCGGAGATCCCGGCCAGCGCCGACCCGGAGGAACTGATGCGCTACTACCGCGCCCTCTTCGACTGCCTGGCGGCGTGACATCGGGGCGGCCCCACTGCCGCTGCCGGCCACGGGATGCGGCGCCATCCCGGTCGCGAGGCCGCCTCGGCGCTCAGCCCAGCAGGTCTTGCTTCCGCGTACGCGCCCCTTCCGGACGCATCAGCGCCACGCCCTTCTCGTAGCCCGCGACCGCCCCCCGGATCGTGCCGAGCGCGTCATAGTACCGGTAGTAGGGGAAGGACGAGATGCCGCCGCGCACCAGCTCGTAGCACTTGATCGCCTCAAGGTATGCCGGGAAGACCTCCGTCACGTCCAGCGCCACTTCCGTCTGAAAGCCGTAGGGGTCTTCCCAGTTCTCGGCGAAGTAGAGGGACCGCGGGTACCAGGCGGGCAATTCGCGCTTGAAGGCCGGTAGCCCCGCAAAGTAGAGCGCCTCCTTCACGTTGATGCTGGTGTTGCGATGGTCGCGGTGGATGCTCCCCTGCCAGTGCGTGATCACCACGTCGGGCCGGTACTGGCGCATGGTGTCGGCGATCTTCCATTGGATCTCTTCGTTCACCGCCAGCTCACCATCGAGGTAGGGCATGCAGACCACCTCCGCCGAGAGCGCCCTGGCGGCCGCCTCGGCCTCCCGCCGCTTCTGCTCCGTGTACTCGGCCACCGGCATCGTCCGGTGCCCCTTCTCGCCCAACGTCATGTGGACGAGGACGGCCCGATAGCCGGCCCGCACGTGCTTGAGCACCGTCGCCCCCGCCATGACCTCCGCGTCGGCGGCGTGTCCGCCCACCACCATGATCGTTCGATCGCCAGTTGCCATGTACTCCTCCTCCGTCTCCCTATTCGTCGGGCACCCGGTCGCTAGGTGAGCGGCTTGCGCATGACGGCGAAGCGCCGCACCTCTCGGAAGCCGCAGCGCTGGTACAGCCGCGCGGCGTCGTCGCCGGTCCAGAGAAACCAGGCGCAGTGGTAGCCGCGCTGGCGCATCTCCAGGAGCGTCTGCGCCAGCAGCACCCGACCGATGCCCCGGCTGCGCAATGCCGGGTCGACGCCGAACGGGCCGAAGCGTTCGGCCCGGAACTGGGCGTAGCCGATCACCGCCCCGCCCTGTTTGGCGACCAGCATGCCGGTGGTCCAGGGGTTGCCCGCGAACAGGTCCTGCATCACCTCGCCGGCGAAGCGCACCCAGTCCCAACTGAAGCAGCGGCGCAGGAATTGACCGACCGGCACGATATCCTCCGGCGTGGCCACGGAGATCTGCACGCCGTCGGCCAGGATGCGGTCCCGGGTGGCGGCGATCTCCTCCGGCACCGCAAAGGTGGAAATATCCGCCCGCATGCTGATCGGGCGCGACTGCACGGCAAAGCCGTGGCCTTGCAGGAACGTGACGGCGTCGGCATAGAGGGCCACGTCGACCCCGGGGATGAAGTAGTTGGGCACATAGGGGGCGACGGCGATCTCCTGGGCGCCGCCCGCCTTGAGGGCGGCGGTCACGTGCTCCAGCAGCGCCGTGCCCACGCCGGCCCGCCGATGGTCCGGCAAGACACCGAAGGCGGTGATCCAGCTCTTCTCCCGTTCGTAGCCCTGGGCGAAGTAGGGCACCTGCCGGGCCAACCCCAGCATGAAGCCCACCGGTCGCCCCTGGGGGCCTTCCGCCACGGCGCAGGACTCCGGTACAAAGTTCGGATCGAGCAGGACGCGCGAGCGCCAGGCGGCTGCGTCGATCCGGTCGCCCCACATCGTCTGGTTCCAGACCTCCAGGAGCGGCGCTTCATCGTTCCCGGCGTAAGGACGCACGCGGATTGTGCCGGCCATCACAGACTCCCTTACCGACGACGCTGTGGTCTAGCCGTAATCCTTCTTCAACAGCGCGTTGACCTGGGTTTCGGCGTTGGAGAGCGCCGCTTTGGCATCGCCTCCCGATTTCACGACGGTCTCGATCTGCTTCTGCATGTCGGTGGTGATCTCGGCGCCATCGAGGACGATCGGGAACGGCCGCGCCGTCTGCAAGGCGTCGACGTAGGTCTTCAGGAACGGCGTCCCCAGCTTGTCGGTATGCGCCTGCTGATCGCTGGTCCGGCTGGGCAGGATGCCCTGGGCCAGCAGCCAGTCGCCCATGCGCGACGATTTTCCGGCCGCGGCCGGGCCGTTCACCCATTCCAGGAACTGCCAGGCCTCGGGCTGCTGTTTGCTCGTCCTGTCCACGGCGAAGAGCCAGGAATAGGAGGCGGCAATGGACTTCTGGCCGGCGGGACCGATCGGGATCGGGGCGGTGGCAACATCGGCGTAGTTGTCCTTCATCTTCGACTGGAGCGTACTCTGCCACCAGTTGGCCATCACGATCATGGCCGTCTTCTCGTTGATGAAGTTGGTGGAGTAGCTCGCCGAAAGCTTGGGATCGGTCAGCTTCTCATTGATGAGGCGCTGGTATAGGCCAAGGGCGTCCAGGCCGGCGGTGCTGTTGAACGCGGCCTGTTTGAAGTCCGGCGCCAGGAATTCGCCGCCGTCCGACCAGAGCATGGAGAGCCAGGGATGGACGACGCCGGCATCCCAGCCGGTGATGAGGCCGAAACCCTGCTGCGTTATCGCGCCGGTGGCGTCGGTCTTGGTCAGCTTGCGGGCGGCCGCCTCGAGGTCGGCCCAGGTTTTGGGCGCGTCCGCCACGCCGGCCTCCTGGAAGAGCCGCTTGTTGTAGTTCAAGGCGTAGGTGTCGATCTCCGTCGGGAAGCCGTACACCTTCCCCTGGCTACTCGAGCCATCGACGGCGCCGGCCGGATAGGCGTCCTTGATCGCCGTGGCGACGTCGGCCGGGGCCGCCGCCAGCGACGTATTGCGGATGAGCTGCGCCAGCCAGAGGTCATAGATGTGATAGATATCGTAGATGGAACCGGAGGTCTGCGCCACGGTGATCTTCTGCAACAGCTGATCGAAGGACACCGCACTGACCTCGACGGTGACGCCGGGATGTGTCTGGGCGTACTCGGTCACGTAGGGCTGGAAGTCCTTCAAGGTCGTCGCCGGATCCCAGTGCGTCAGCATGGTCACCTTCGTCCCGCCGGCAGCGACGCGGGCCGTCGTCGCCGGAGCGGCGCTGCTGGTCGCGGCGGCAGCGCTCGTCGTCACGGCGCTGCTCGCTGGCGCGGTGGAGTTGGTAGCGGCAGTACTGGTCGCGGCAACGCTGCTCGCACTCGACGCTGTACTTGCGGCGGACGCCGTGCTGGCGGCGGTGGACGGCGCTGTACTGGACGTCGCCGCCGGAGCGCTGGATGTCGCGGCGGTGGTGACCGTGGTGGCGGCCGAGCCGCCGCAGGCGGCGAGCAAGGCCATGCCGGCCAGAGCCGGCCCGACTTGGATCGTGCGGCGCAACAGGGCGCGACGGGTCAGGGCGTTCGACGGCATCAACTCATGCGTCCTTTCTGCTCAGGGTGACTCGCTCCGGCGCGGTTGGTGTGACGACGTGCAGCGTAGCACACCTTGCCCGCCGGGTGCGGCGCGGCGTCGTGCCCAGCCGTGCTCATTGCGCGGTGCTAAAATCGCCCCGTCCGAGCCAGGATGCGCATGAGGCCGGATTACACTCAAGGGAGCGTCTGCAGCGTGTTGATCGATGTCCATGTCCATTATCCGCACGGCCTGTTCGACCCACCGGGCGACACGCGATCGGTGGACGAGAAGGTTGAACAACTCATCGCCACCGAGCGCGAGCTCGGCGCCCGGCGCATCTGCGTCAACTCTCTGGCCTGGCCGCCCTGCCACGACGAGGTGGCGGCGCTCATCCGGCGCTACCCGGACTTCGTGGTCGGCTTCGGCTATATCCAGTTGGGCATCGACCCGCCGGAGCAAGTGGACCGGCTCTACGCGCAGGGCTTCCGCGGCCTCAAGATGATCCAGCCGTTGGACAACTACGACAGCAAAGCCTACTACCCGATCTATGCCCGCGCCGAGGCCTATCGCCTGCCGATCCTGTTCCACACCGGGCAGCAGATGCGCGTCGCCGGACGCGGTGAACGCGGCTGGGATGTCTCGACCGCCCGGATGATGCCCTGGATGCTGGACCCGATCGCCCGCGCCTTCCCCGACCTGCCGATCATTGGCGCCCACCTCGGCGTGCCGTCCTTCGCGGAGGCGGCCTGGGTCGCCCGCTGGAACGCCAACGTGTTCTTCGACCTGAGCGGCTCGATCACGATCCGGCGCGGCAACCGGCAGGTCGTCCACGACATGATCTATCAGGCGCTGGCCGGCTCAGGCGCCATCGGCCAGATCGTCTTCGGCTCCGATGTCACCAATGCCGAGATCCCGGAGGTAGTCGCCGCCTACGGCACGATGCTCGACCGCCTGGGGGTCGACGCCCCCATGCGGCAACAGGTGATGTACGGCAACATGGCGCGTATCCTCGGGTTGGACGGAACCAACGGCTGAGGGGCCGGGCGCGGCGCCGTCGCGCCTGCGCGCGTTCGCCGGGCTTCAGCCGTTGACCGGCCGTCTTCCCCTGGTTATCCTCAGAGGACTGTCGCGTTTGCATCATCCCGTCTGAACTGAGGAACCGCCCGCAGGAACCACAGAGACCTAGGAAAAAGGAATCATGCCCACGCTGACGCTGCCTTCGCAGGGTATCGTACGGCAAACCCTTCGCAAGGTCCCCGAGATCACGGTGTACTTCTGGATCGTGAAACTGTTGACCACCGCCATGGGCGAGTCGACGTCGGACTACCTGGTGTATCAGATTAATCCCTATATCGCCGTAGTTCTCGGCTGCCTTGGCCTGGGCATCGCCCTGCTGCTGCAGCTCCTGGTCCGGCGTTACGTGGCCTGGATCTACTGGTGGGCGGTCGCCATGGTCGCCGTGTTCGGGACGATGGCGGCCGATGTCGCCCATGTGGTCCTTGGCGTCCCGTACCTGGTCTCGACGATCTTCTTTGCCTCCGTTCTTGCCATCGTCTTCGCGGCCTGGTATGCGACCGAGAAAACCCTGTCCATCCACAGCATCCGCGGCGGTCGTCGCGAGCTGTTCTACTGGGCTGCCGTCATGGCGACGTTCGCCCTGGGGACCGCGGCGGGGGACATGACCGCGTCGACGCTCGGCCTGGGTTACTTCCCTTCCTTGGTGCTCTTCGCCGTCTTGTTCGCCCTACCCGCGCTCGCCTACTGGCGGCTCGGACTGAACGAGATTGTCGCCTTCTGGTTCGCGTACGTCGTGACCCGACCGCTGGGCGCCTCCTTCGCCGACTGGGTCGGGAAGCCGTTCCTGGGCGGCCTCGGCCTGGGAGATGGAAGCGTCGCCCTGGTCTTGACGGCCCTGATTATCTGCTTCGTTGGCTACCTGACCATCACGCGCAAGGATATTTCCCAGAATTACTTGACATCCCCCACGCCAGCGGTTACGCTGGCGAGCCCTGAGTAGAGCGGGCCGTGAGGCCGCTCCCGCTCGGGTGGCACCTTGGCAAGTGAAGAGGCAGCAGCGATAGGGGGGGCGCGCCGCGGGGCGGCGCGCCC